>NZ_JBYTBE010000004.1:0-186179 GCF_058788955.1 Roseateles sp. FW301-B2 | reverse complement strand
CCCTCCCCCCCGCCGAGCAGCGCGTCGCCAAGCTGCTGCTGAGCGATCCGCGCGCCTTTGCGAATCTGCCGGTCAGCGAACTGGCGGATCGCTCGCATGTCAGCAAGCCCACGGTGGTGCGCTTCTGCCGCAGCGTCGGCTATGACGGCCTAGCGGACTTCAAGCTCAAGCTGGCCGGCAGCGTCAACGAGGGCGTGCCCTTTGTGCATCGCGCGGTGGACGAGGACGACAAACCCGGTGATCTGATCGTCAAGGTGGTGGACAACGCCGTCGCCGCCCTGCTGCACTACCGCAACGACGCCGCCAGCCATGCCTTCGAGCGCGCCATCGCGGCGCTCTCCGAGGCCGGCCGCCATGGCAAGCGCATCGAGTTCTATGGCGTCGGCAACTCGGGCATCGTGGCCCAGGACGCCCAGCACAAATTCTTCCGCCTGGGTGTGCACACCATCGCCTGCAGCGACGGCCATGTGCAGCTGATGAGCGCCACCATGCTGGGGCCCGGCGATTGCGCCGTGGTGATCAGCAACTCGGGGCGCAGCCGCGATCTGCTGGACGCGGCCGAGATCGCGCGCAAGAAGGGCGCCACCACCATCATCATCACGGCCAGTGGCTCACCGCTGGCGCAGATCGGGCAGGCACCGGGCCAGGTCTTGCTGGCGGTGGATCACCCCGAAGACTATGACCGCTACAGCCCCATGGTGTCGCGCCTGCTGCACCTGATCGCGGTGGACATCCTCACCACCGGCGTGGCGCTGCGCCTGGGCCAGAACCTGCGCCCCATGCTGCAGGAGATCAAGCGCAATCTGCGTAGCAAGCGCTATGCCGCGTAACTGCACCGCATAACTGCAACTGCATAACGACGCCGTGTAGCGGCCCTCAGGCAGCGGCCGGGGCCTCATCGGCCCACAGCAGGCTGGCCACGCCATAGACGCGCGCCAGCTCGCGCAGCTTGGTCGGCGCTTCGCTCAGCTCCAGGCTCAGCCCCTGCTGTTGCAGCTGGCGCATGGCGCTCAACAACAGGGTCAGCACCGCCGAGTCGAAATCGTGCAGGCCGGCCAGGTTCAGGCGCACCGCACTGCCCGCCCCCTGGCGCACCTGCGCCTGTTCGGCGCGCAGCGCCGTCTCCAGTTCACGCCAGACATCGGGCAGCTCTTGCAGGCGCACGCGCGCCGGCAGTTTCAGCATGGTGTCCGGCATGGCTCAGGTCTTGGCAGGCGCAGGCGACGCCGCCTTGGCGTTGCGATCGGCCAGCGCCTTGATCAGCCCGTCGATGCCGTTGGCGCCGATCTCCTGCGCGAAGCTGTTGCGGTACTGGTCGGCCAGCCAGATGCCCAGCACGTTGACGTCGTAGATCTGCCAGCCCTTGGGCGTCTTCTCCAGGCGGTAGTCCAGTTGGATCGGATCGCCCTTGCCGCGGATCTCGGTGCGCACCACCACCTCGGCATCGTCCGCGCTGGCACGCAGCGGCTTGAGTGCCACCGATTGATCCTTCACCTGCGTCAGCGCGCCGGCATAGGTACGCACCAGCAGGGTCTTGAACTCGTCCTGCAGGCGTTTCTGCTGGTCGGGCGTGGCCTGGCGCCAGAAGCGCCCCACCGCCGAGGCGGTCATGCGCTGGAAGTTCACATGCGGCATCACCTTGGTGTCCACCAGGGTGATCACCTTCTGCACATCGCCGCCCTGGATGGCCTTGTCGGCCTTGACGGTCTCGATGGTCTCCAGCGAGAGCTGGCGGATCAGCAGATCGGGCGCGCTGTTGTCGACGGCCTGCGCCAGCAGCGGCGCGGCCATGCCCAGGCTCAACAGGGCACGCAGCAGCAGTCGTTTCGTGATGGTCATTTCTCGGTTCCCTTTGCGGTTCAGCAGGCGACGCCCTGCTCAACGCAGCGGCGGCCTGTTTGGTTCACTTGTCGGCCTGCGGATTCACCGGCGCCGGCTCGGGCGCCAGCACCTCGTAGGCGTCGTCGTCCTCGAAGCTGCCGCGGCGCTGCAGGTAGGCGTCGCGGATGAAGGTGTATTTGTCGAGTGCGATGCCGTCCAGCATCTCGCCGGCGCGCAGGAAGTTCGAACGTGCATTGATGGTCTGGATGCTGTAGATGGCAACCTTGCTGCGGCCCTCCTGGAACAGATAGGCCGGCGAGGCCACCTTGTCCAGCGGGAAGGCCAACGAGTCACGCACCGAGGAAGGCCCGAGCAGGGGCCAGACGATGTAGGCACCGGTGCCAAAACCCCAGCGCCCGAAGGTCTTGCCCAGGTCTTCGGTATTGCGTTCCAGGCCGGTCTCACCGGCGATGTCGATCAGCCCCCCGATGCCCAGGGTCGAATTGACCGCCACCCGCATGGTCTGCTGCACGCCGGCCTTGAAACGCCCCTGCAGCATCAGGTTCACCGCCGACCAGGCGTCGGAGATATTGCCGAAAAAATTGTCCACGGCCAGGCGCGCCGGCGCCGGCACCAGCTCGCTGTAGGCGGTGGCCACCGGCTTGAGCACATGGGCGTCCAGGCTCTCGTTGAAGCTGAAGACCTTGCGGTTCCAGCTCTCCCAGGGGTCCAGGCGTTGCCCCTGCGGCCCCTTGCCGCGCAGCGTGGCGCAGCCCGACAGACTCACCGCGAGCAGCAACAGGGCCATGCCCAGCACGCGGCGCCAGGCGCCGCCCGAGCCCAATGCCGCAGCGCTCATGGCTTGGCTCCGGCCGTGCCGCTGTCGGCGGCCTTGTTGTAGAGGAACTGGCCGATCAGGTTCTCCAGCACCACGGCGGACTGGGTCTGCTTGATGACGTCGCCGGCCGCCAGCACCTTCTCGTCGGCACCGGGCTCCAGGCCCACGTACTGGTCGCCCAGCAGGCCGGCGGTCAGGATCTTGGCCGACGAATCCTTGGGGAACTGGTAGGCACGCTGCACCTCCATGCGCACCACGCCCAGATAGGTCTTGGCGTCGAGCTCGATGGCGGTTACGCGCCCCACCGTCACACCCGCCGAGCGCACCGGCGCACGCACCTTCAGGCCGCCGATATTGTCGAAACGGGCCTGCACCATATAGGTGTCACCACCGCTCACACTGCCCAGGTTGGCCGCCTTCAGGGCCAGGAACACCAGCCCCAGCATGCCCAGCAGCACGAACAGACCGACCATGGTCTCGATACCTTTTTTACCCATTCCCAAATACTCCCTTGCGCGACGCCGTGCTCACGGCGTCGAAAACATCAATGCGGTGAGGATGAAGTCCATGCCCAGGATCCAGAGCGAGGAGATCACCACCGTGCGTGTGGTGGCATAAGCAACCCCCTCGGGGGTGGCCTCGGTTTCATGCCCCTGGTAGAGCGCCACATAGGTGCAGATCGCCCCGAACACGGTGGCCTTCACCAGCCCATTGCCCACGTCACGCCAGACATCCACCTGCGTCTGCATGATGGACCAGAAGTTGCCCGCATCCACACCGATCAGCAGCACCGCCACCACATAGGCGCCCAGGATGCCAATGGCCGAAAACAGGATGGCGAGTATGGGCATGGACAGGATGCCACCGATCAGGCGCGGCGCCAGCACGCGCTCCTTGGTGTCGATGGCCATCAGCTCCATGGCGGCGAGCTGCTCGCCCGCCTTCATCAGGCCGATCTCCGCGGTCAGCGAGGTGCCCGCCCGGCCGGCAAACAGCAGCCCCGTCACCACCGGCCCCAGCTCGCGCACCAGGGCCAGGTTGACGATCAGGCCCAGGCTCTCGGCCGCACCATAGGTCACCAGCGCGTAATACATCTGCAGCGCCAGCACGAAGCCCACGGCCAGGCCGGAGGCCATGATGATGACGAGCGAGCGGTTGCCGATCGCATGCACCTGCGCCACCACCAGCCACAGGCGCCGCAACGCGGCGGGCAGGGAGGCCAGCAACTCGGCCAGGAAGAAGGCCGCGTGGCCCCAGCCGCGGAACTGCTCCAGCGCGATGGCGCCGAGCCGGGCCAGCCAGTTCACAGCCATCATGCGGCGCTCCCGAAATCGACGGCGATGTCCGGCGCCGGGTAGTGGAACTTCACCGGGCCATCGGGCTCGCCGCGCACGAACTGGCGCGTCTCCGGGTCGGTGGAGGCCATCAACTCGGCCGGCGTGCCATGCGCGACGATGCGCCCGCCGGTGGCCAGCAGCACCACGTAGTCGCTGATGGCCATGCACTCCGGCACGTCGTGGCTGACCACCAGCGAGGTGCAGCCGGTCACATCGTTGAGGGTGCGAATCAGCTTGGCGGTCACGCCCATGCTGATCAGGTCCAGCCCGGCGAAGGGCTCGTCATACATGATGAGATCGGGGTCGAGCACGATCGCACGCGCCAGCGCCACGCGCCGCGCCATGCCGCCGGACACCTCCGAGATCTTCAGGCCGGCGGCGCCGCGCAGGCCCACCGCGTTGAGCTTCATCAGCACCAGATCGCGGATCATGGGCTCGGCCAGGCGCGTGTGCTCGCGCAAGGGGAACGCGACGTTCTCGAACACCGACAGGTCGGTGAACAGGGCGCCGAACTGGAACAACATGCCCAGCCGCCGGCGCAAGCGAAACAGCTGCGCCTTGTCGCGCACATTGATCAGTTCGCCGTCAAACAGCACGCTGCCATGGTTGGCGGCATGCACGCCGCCGATCAAGCGCATCAGCGTCGTCTTGCCACAGCCCGAGCCGCCCAGGATGGCCGTGACCTTGCCGCGCGGGAACTTGAGCGACAGATTGGAGAGGATCAGCCGGCTGGCGTCATAGCCAAAGCTGACGTCGCGCAACTCGATCAGCGGTTCTTCCGGGCCTGGCGTCTGGGAGGGGAAAGGGGGCATGAGCCTCTGGGCGCGGGCCTGCCCCGCATGCAAAAGGGCACATCATAGGGGAAACACCAGGATCGCACTTTCCCATGCCTTGTTTCCGGACGTTCCGCTCACCAGAGACACCATCCCGAGGGCTAGCGCCGGACCTCAGGGAACCAATACGTGCGAGTTCTGGCTTTGTCGATGGTCGGCACGGGCTTGGTCGGCGCCAGCGGAGAACTGGGGTTCGCACCGGTAATGAATGGCACCTCCTTGACCCCGTTGGGCGTATCAATCTGCACCACGCCGGCGATGGGACTCGGGGGTAGTCCACCGCCCGGGTAGACCCAGGAGGTGGGCGCCAAGCAGAACAAGGGGAATTCATAACCCTTGGCCAGCCCCAGGTTGGCAGAACAAGTATTCCCGGCCGGTGGTGAAGGCTGGTTGGTACCGAAATAGGTTTTGCCGGCAAACGTCGTTGCCGCGTTGACCGTCTTCTCACCGGTTCCCAGCACGATATAGCAGCCCTTGCCCGAGATGTCAGACTGTGTCCCCACGGGTTGCAGCTCGTTGAACACGGTGGCGACAAAGGTGGCCGAGCTGCCCTTCTGAGGCCGCCAGTCCAGTACCGAGAAGAAATGGTCCTTGTTATTGCTCATCAAGGGCTTTTCCCGATCTCCAGAACCGAACTGCAGGGAAGTGAAATTCTTCGTCACCACCACGTCAGGTCCGAAGAAGAACTTGCGTCCGGTGTTCGTGCCCCCGCTCAGGTCGGCCAGCTTGTAGATCCCCCAGTTGGCCAGGGCACCTTCGCCATCACTGTTCTCCAGGTCCATGCGCCACACCTGCCCGCCCAGGTCCACCGCGTACAGCCGGTCGATGTACCCGTCGAAGTCGGTATCCACCAGGCTGACGTCGGCAGCAACGCTGCGCGTCATCGGCGAGAACTCCTTCAACAATGCCCCGGTGAAAGCGTCCAACACATAGACGGCATTGCCCATCGTGGTCGCAGCACTGCCGTCCTCGGCGGAGGCGTCATAGCCTGCGCCCATGATCACAACCGGATTGACGTTGCCCTTGATCTTTGCGACCTTGGGCTCCGACCAGGTCTGACCGAGCTTGCTCAAGTCCGTATTCGTCTTGCGCCAGAGATACTTGGGCGACGACGGGGTGGAGACGTCGAAGGCGTAGACCATGCGTCCACCACGCCGCATCGTCACATAGATGATCGCCTTGGTCGTGCTGCCACCCTCGATCTTCTGGTAGAAGCCAATCGGTCCGTCGATAAAGTAATCGCGCGGCGTTGCGCCAATCCCCGCAGGGGTGTTCGGCATCTGGATCTCGGGCGAGTTGTCGTACAGGCGCTTGAGCTTGCCAAACATTTCTTCGGGAACAAAACTCCAGAGCTCATTGCCCGCCCCGGCGTTTGTCGGATTGCCGTTGAGCGCATGCAGCATGCCGTCATTGCCTCCGTAGAACACGACCACCCCTGTCGTGCCGCCATAGTTCAACACCACCGGTCGCGAATGGAGCACATCGCCGTGCACCGAAGGCCGTACGGTGACCGAGCCTCCGGGCCCGTCCTCATCACCTCTGTTGGCGCCACGTACCCAGTTGATCATGGCGGTGCGCGCCGCCGCACTCGCAGCTCCCAGGGCGCCCGCCGTGATGGCAGTGTTGGCATCCGTGAAACTGGTGCTCGTGGTCGCACCAAGCGCGCTGCCGCCGGTGCAAGCGATGCAAGTCAGGACCTTGCGGCCGTCCTGGCTGGTCGAATACACCTCGCGCAGGCGCTGTGCGGCGCCGCCCTTCTCGACCACCTCGCCGTCGGGTGAGTCCGAACCGGCCCCCTCCCCCGAAGGCTGATTCACCCAGAAGGTGCTGGGTGTCGTCCAATAGGACACGGAGGAAGTTCTGATGAAACCCGTGGAACCATTGGTCGCGCCTACGCCATTGGAGTCCACCAGATTGAGCGCTCCAGCCACATCCAGCGAGAACTTGTATTGCTTGAGATTGCCAACCCAGCGCGGCTTGGCCTCGGCATCAGGGCGGAACATGCCCATATACACCTGATTGAGGTAGCTGCCGCGGGCGTTCACCGCGACCGGCAAGCTGGCCGATGCAAACACGCTGTTGACCGCCTGAATCTGGTTGAAGATATCAAGCAGTGCCTTCAGCAGCACCGATGCACCGGTGGCGGCGTAGTAGTTGCCGTTGCCATTGTTGGCAATGCTGTTCATCAGCGCCGGGAAATCGCCGTCGCTTCTTCCCTTCAGTACCGCAATGGCGTGCGTAATGATGCCCTGGCTACCGGCCTGGTTGCTCGCATCGATGCGCGTCATGAAACGTGCCATTTCATCGGACCAGTTGGCCTGGTCATTGCCAAGATTGGCATTGACGATGATGGACTTCAGGATCGCCCGCTCGGCAGCCGTCAACGAGCCCAGATCGGCATCGACCCGGTTTGCCAGCAAGTTCTGGACACTCTTCTCGGGGTTCGAGTTCTGCGGCGAACCATTGCCGATGACGATGACGTAGTTGCGTCCGCAGGAGCCGCCGGAGGGGCTGTTGTACTTGCCGCCGCTCACGGCCGCCGTATCCCAGCCAGACGTCAACATGCCGTTGAGCGGGGCCATACCCTTGTAGTAGAGGTAGGCCTCGTACATGCCCAGCCCATAGTCGGCATTGCTGGCCTTGTTGTCCCTGATGTCGTACGCCCGGATGCGCGCCTTGAACTTCACCTTGTTGTTGGTGGTCAGCGGTAGAAAGGCCTGATTCGGATAAAAGCCGTTGTTCGGTGACGTGTTGCCGAGCGCAATGGCGATACGGAACAGCGCGTCGTTGTCGGGGCCGCCCGTGCTGGCAACCGGCAACTTGTCGATCAGGTTGTAGAGCGCGCACTGCTCCGCCGCAAACTTGGTGCCCTGGTCTGCAGGCTGTCCGCTGCCATCCGCATAGGTGCAGACACCCCCATCCTGGGTATTTGCCGACCAGTTCGCCGAGGAGTCGAGCAGGAACAGTACATTGGGCAGATCCTGACTCGCCGGCGCAGCGGTGAAGATGTCGATGTCGTCTGCGCGCAGCCCGGATACGCCCAATGTGGCGACCCCAAGCAGCAGGACCTTCACCATGGTGGAAATGGATTTGTTCATTCGTGCCTCCGGTGGCCGCATTTCATGGAAGTGGGCAGGCGTTGCTGGTGTCCACGGTCAACACGCGGACAGCCACACCCTGATTGACCGCTGTCTTTGCAGAAGTGCGCGCGTCAGTCACCTCTGCCCGAAGTGCCCACTCGCTGGACGAGCACAAGGAATCCCCCGTAACCGCCTCACCGCTGTCGAGCCCGGTCGCTCCGCCAGAACCCAGCATGCAGGAGCGATCCGACGCCAGGGTTGCGTCCAGATCGGACTTCTTGATGACTTTGACTCGGTAGCAAGTTGGCGCCGGTGTCAATTTCACCTCGGCATCCGCCACGCCGTCGCCGTCCAGATCAATGGGCACCGCGGCAGCCGCAACCACAGCCGGATCGGTGGTGAAGGACGGGGAACTCAAAGTCCGCTCAATCGCTGCATTAGCCGCTGCCAGTCCTTCCTGTCGCGCCTGGGCATTGCCTACCACTTTCATGTTGCCCGTGCTGGCCTTGAAGGACCAGGCTGCGAACAGCGCAAGAATGGCCAGCACCACCAAGGCCATGACCATGGTCGCCCCTCGCTGCCTAAGCAATTTCTTGTTCTGCATCACTGCAACTCCCTGGCCGCACTGGGATTCGTCAATCTGACCGTCTGGCTATAGGCGCGCCGTAAATATCCGTCCGCAGCGAAATTAACCACGGCCGAACCAAGATTGAATGTCTGAGCCGTGTTCTCGACCTTCATGCCATTGGCCTTCTCCAGCGAGCGCGTCACGAAATGCACCTTGACGCTCACCACATTGCCCCAGGTAGACGTCGCTTGCGCGCCCGACAAGCCAGCCAGGTACTGGTTGACGTTGCCATCGGCCACGCCGCCGAGGTCTTTCTCGGTGTCAAAGCCGTACTCGAAGCGCAGGTCCTCGACGCCTTCCACCAGGGCCGTCTCAACCAGGCTGTTGCCCTGCAACTCCACTCGCTTCAGCGTGGGAACCCCATCGGAACTGCCACACTTGTTGCAATCGGCGACGAAGTAGATCCGTGACACATAGGACCGCAGAGGGCTGAGCAGGAGTGGCTTGGCGGCACATTCGCGCACTCTCAAGATGAAGTCGCCCTTGACCTTGCTGAAGACAAAGGGGGTGGCCACCGGGTCGTCATTGCAGAAGGACTCTTGCAGGTAATACTGATTGGCCACCGCTGCGGCAACGTCAACCGTGTCGATCGATACGCGCCGGATCACGATTGCAGCGGTCCCGGCCTTGCGGTGGCTCAGGCAGCCTAGCGCCTCGTTGGCGGCAACACCGCGCACCGCCGCAGGGATGGTGTAGGGCGCAGAAACCTTCCAGCCGTTTGGCGCGGTGCTGCAGGGGTCGGGATCGCTGAATCCCTCGCCCGTGGCCTGATTGACCACCGGCGGATGCAAGCTTCCCCAGAAGCCAGCCAGTGACAGTTCCTCACTGAGCAGTTCGGACGCATAGCGACCGTTCTCAATCTGCATATTGGCACGGCTCATGTCCTGGCCGCGATTGGAACTGTCGGCGAAGATCATCAGCATGACCGTCAACAGAATCAAGCCGATGGTCAGGCTGACCATCAACTCGATCAGTGAAAATCCGCGCTGGGCTGACGGCAAGCGTATGGGCTTCATTTGTTTCACCCTCTGTCAGCAGCGCGGCGTCGCCACGGGCACGGCCGGGTCACGCAAGCGGGCGATGCAAATCGTTGAAGTAACGGCGCGGCGCAATTTGTCGTCGGGGAAATCGGCCGTGCCCTTGCCACAGTTGCTGGTCGCGCCACCGGTACTGGACAGGCCCAACCAAACCACGGACACGATCAGTCTGTCACTTGTACCGTCAGCCTGTTCAATGCAACCGCGCGCGCCCAGCATGGCGCCCACCCTGCTGCCGCCGCGAACCTCGGCGTTGCCGCGTATCTGATTGCCCCACTCGCACAAGTCCAGTTCGCTTCCAGCCTTGCCGGCGCAGTCCTCGATACCGTCAGCGCCAATCAACTCGCCCTTGATATAGGTGTTGGCATTCACGCGATTGGCATTGATCCGGCTGACCATGTCCTGCAGCAGCACCAGTGCCTGACTGCGCTGATATGACTCAAATTCCATGCTCGTCGAACGCGCCTGGAATCCGACAAAACCCAGCAGCCCGAACGCGCAGATCAAGATGGCCACCATGACCTCGATCAGGCCAACGCCATGCTGGTGGCGGCGCAAGCTTGCAATTCTCATGAACATGCTCCCGGCGTTGCCCTTGCTCGCCCAGCCAGATCCAGCTCAACGCAACGCGAGTTGCCCGCAGCCGCGGTATTCTGAATCGTGATACGCACATCGGTGGCCGGCGCGCTCACCCGGCCGTTCGGATCGAACGTGATCTTGCTAGCGGCATTGAGAAACTCAAGGTCGGAGCCAGCGGCCCCTCGTTTGCTGATCACTTCTCCGCCTTCCACCGCCACCGTCCAGCCGAGCGCCCATTCGCTGCCGTCGCGGGAAACACTGACGCTGGCGTTTCGCTTCAAGGCCTCGCTTCGCGCCAGGATCAGATCGGCGGTCAAGTCAAAGGACGCCGTCTTGAGTTGCTGCGTCACGAGCACACTCCGCATGCCAGGTGCGGCGATGGCCAGCAAGATGCCCAAGATGGAAATCGTCACCATCAACTCGATGAGCGTGAAGCCGCGGTTGGAAGCGCTTGTCTTCATGGTCACGCTACCAGCATCCAGACACCGAAGCGCCGCCTGACGTCGCAGTCTTCGTGCCCGCATTGTCAATGCTCAATACTCCACACTTGTCGCTGTCCTGCCCCGTTTTGGGCGTCAAGGTCAGCACGAACGTCGGGGGCGTCACCTGCGGAACGGCAAGACTGGGCGTGTACCACTTGCTGACGTTGTCGGGAACGACAACGCCCGTATCCGCCACCGTCGCGGCAAAGGCCCGTGTATCCAGCAAAAACTGCTGCTGCTTCATCGCAAAGGCGCTCATGAACGCCATCGCCTCGGCTCGATTCGAACGACGGACATGCTCGCGATAGCTGGGCAGAGCCACGACGACCAATATCGCTACGATGGCCACCACGATCATCACCTCGATGAGGGTGAAGCCGAGTATCTTGCGATGAGGCTTGCTGGCTGAGTGGAGAAAAGGCTTGGTCATGGTTGGTTTTGGTCGGTGATTTCTGTCCTACACCCGCTCGCCGAGCCCATTCCCGGGGATGTGATGAACTGGATTGTCGACAGCATCGGTAAGCAGTGTCGTGCGAAAGTTCACAACCAGGGCAAGCGCCAGGACGGACGGAACCGCTTTTGCGATGAGAGGCAGGCCGACGTAACAAAGGGCTTACAAATACCAGCGATCTGCGATCTTGCTATCCCAGCCCAGCCGGCCAAACAAAGAAAAAGCCACCCGTGGGTGGCTTGTTTGTCGATTCTGGCCCAGCCTCAGCGCGGCAAATCGCTGCTGCCCATCAGGAATTCGTCCACCGCGCGCGCCGCCTGGCGGCCTTCGCGGATGGCCCAGACCACCAGCGATTGGCCGCGGCGCATGTCGCCGGCGGCAAACACCTTGGCCACATTGGTCTGGTAGCCGCCGTTGAAGTCGACCGTGGCCTTGGCATTGCCGCGTGCGTCCTTGCTGACGCCGAAGCCATCCAGCACCGTCGCCACCGGGCTCACGAAGCCCATCGCCAACAGCACGAGGTCGGCCTTCAGCACCTGCTCGGAGCCGGGCATCTCGACCATCTTGCCACCCTGCCATTCGACGCGCACCGTCTTCACGCCGGTGACCTTGCCCTTCTCGCCCAGGAACTCCTTGGTGGCGATGGCGAATTCGCGCTCGCAGCCCTCCTCATGGCTGCTGGAGGTGCGCAGCTTGATCGGCCAGTAGGGCCAGGTCAGCGGCCGGTCCTCGACCTCGGGGGGCTGCGGCATGAGCTCGAACTGGGTCACGCTCTTGGCGCCATGGCGGTTGCTGGTGCCCACGCAATCGCTGCCGGTGTCGCCGCCGCCGATCACGATCACATGCTTGCCATCGGCGCGCAGCTGGCCCTTGAGCTTGTCGCCCGCGTTGACCTTGTTCTGCTGCGGCAGGAATTCCATCGCGAAATGGATGCCGGCCAGCTCGCGGCCGGGCACCGGCAGGTCGCGCGACTGCTCGGCACCGCCGGTCAGCAGCACGGCATCGAACTGGGCCTTGAGCTCGTCGGGCGAAATGCTTTCCTTGGCCCAGTTGGTGACCTTGCTGTCCTCGGGCAGGGCCGCGACGATCACGCCGGTGCGGAACACCACGCCCTCGGCCTGCATCTGCTCGACGCGGCGATCGATGTGGGACTTCTCCATCTTGAAGTCGGGAATGCCGTAGCGCAGCAGGCCGCCCACACGATCGTTCTTCTCGAACACGGTGACGCTGTGGCCGGCGCGTGCCAGCTGCTGCGCCGCCGCCAGGCCGGCCGGTCCGGCGCCCACCACGGCGATGGTCTTGCCGGTCTTGCGCTTGGGCAGCTGGGGCTTGACCCAACCCTCGGCCCAGGCACGGTCGATGATGGCGTGCTCGATGGACTTGATGCCCACCGCGTCGTCATTCACGTTCAAGGTGCAGGCCGCCTCGCAGGGCGCGGGGCAGATGCGGCCGGTGAACTCGGGGAAGTTGTTGGTCGAATGCAGCACGGCAATCGCATTCTTCCAGTCACCCCGGTACACCAGGTCGTTGAAGTCCGGAATGATGTTGTTGACCGGGCAGCCGTTGTTGCAGAACGGCGTGCCGCAGTCCATGCAGCGCGCGCTCTGCACCTTGGCCTGATCGGCATTCAGGCCGATGACGAATTCCTTGTAGTTCTTCAGGCGCGTGGCGACGGGCTCGTAGCCCTCTTCCAGGCGCTCGTACTCCATGAAGCCGGTGACTTTTCCCATGATGATTCCTACTTCCGTACTTCCGATTAAGCCTTGACGGGCTTGGCCGCGGGCGCAGGCGCCTTGGCCTGGGCGATGGTGTCGGCGGCTTCCTTGGCGGCGTTCTGCTCGCCCAGCGCACGCTTGTACTCATGCGGGAAGACCTTGACGAACTTGCTGCGCGAATCGGCCCAGTGGTCGAGGATGTCGCGGGCGCGCTGGCTGCCAGTCCAGCGATGGTGGTCCTCGATCATCTTCTTCAGGATGGCCTCGTCGGTCTGTGCCTCGGCGCCCGCCAGGTGGTGCCACAGCGCCGGATCCACGCTGCGCTCCTGCTCGTCGGCCGGCAGCAGCTTGTCCAGCGCCACCATGCTGGTGTTGCAGCGCTTGGCGAACTGGCCGTCCTCGTCATACACATAGGCGATGCCGCCGCTCATGCCGGCGGCGAAGTTGCGGCCGGTTTTGCCCAGCACCACCACGGTGCCGCCGGTCATGTATTCGCAGCCATGGTCGCCGGTGCCCTCCACCACCGCCGAGGCGCCGGACAGACGCACCGCAAAGCGCTCGCCCGCCACACCACGGAAGAAGGCCTCGCCGCGCGTCGCGCCGTACAGCACGGTGTTGCCGACGATGATGTTCTTGGTGGCGTCGCCGCGGAAATCGATCGAGGGACGCACCACGACGCGGCCGCCGGAGAGGCCCTTGCCGGTGTAGTCGTTGGCATCGCCGATCAGGTAGAGCGTGATGCCCTGGGCCAGGAAGGCACCAAAGCTCTGGCCGCCGGTGCCCTCCATCTGGATGAACACGGTCTGGTCGGGCAGGCCCTCGGGCAGGCGGCGGATCAGCTCGCCCGACAGCATGGCGCCCACGGTGCGGCGCACATTGCTGACCTGCTGCATGAACTGCACCTTCTCGCCACGCTCAAAGGCGGGCAGGCACTTCTCGATCAGCTTGACGTCCAGCGCGCGGTCCAGGCCATGGTCCTGCACGTCCACATGGGTGCGCGCCACCTCGGCCGGCACCGCCGGGCGATGGAACACGCGGCTGAAGTCCAGGCCCTTGGCCTTCCAATGGCTGATGCCCTTCTTGGTGTCCAGCAGATCGCTGCGGCCCACCAGTTCCTCGAACTTGCGCATGCCCAGCTGGGCCATGATCTGGCGCGCTTCCTCGGCGACGAAGAAGAAGTAGTTCACCACATGCTCGGGCTTGCCCGAGAACTTGGCGCGGAGAAGCGGGTCTTGCGTGGCCACCCCCACCGGGCAGGTGTTGAGGTGGCACTTGCGCATCATGATGCAGCCCTCCACCACCAGCGGCGCGGTGGCGAAGCCGAATTCATCCGCGCCCAGCAGGGCACCGATCACGACGTCGCGGCCGGTCTTCATCTGGCCGTCGGCCTGCACGCGCACGCGGCCACGCAGGCGGTTCAGCACCAGGGTCTGCTGGGCCTCGGCCAGGCCCAGTTCCCAGGGTGTGCCGGCGTGCTTGATGGAAGACCAGGGCGAGGCGCCCGTGCCGCCATCGTGGCCGGCGATCACCAGGTGGTCGGCCTTGGCCTTGGCCACGCCGGCGGCGATGGTGCCCACGCCCACTTCGGAGACCAGCTTGACCGACACATCGGCGCGCGGGTTCACGTTCTTCAGGTCGTGGATCAGCTGGGCCAGATCCTCGATCGAATAGATGTCGTGGTGCGGCGGCGGCGAGATCAGGCCCACGCCCGGCACCGAGTAGCGCAGGAAGCCGATGTAGTCGGATACCTTGCCACCCGGCAACTGGCCACCCTCGCCGGGCTTGGCGCCCTGGGCCATCTTGATCTGGATCTGGTCGGCCGACACCAGGTACTCGGTGGTCACGCCAAAGCGGCCCGAGGCCACCTGCTTGATCTTGGAGCGCAGCGAGTCGCCCTGCTTGAGCTCGTAGTCGACCGCGATCACCTTGGAACCGACCACATCGCTGATCTTGGTACCAGCGTTGATCGGGATGCCCTTCAGCTCATTGCGATAACGCGCCGGGTCCTCGCCACCCTCACCGGTGTTGCTCTTGCCACCGATGCGGTTCATCGCCACGGCCAAGGTGGCGTGGGCCTCGGTGCTGATCGAGCCCAGCGACATCGCGCCGGTGGCGAAGCGCTTGACGATCTCGGCCGCCGGTTCCACCTCTTCCAGCGGAATCGCCTTGCTGGGGTCGATCTTGAACTCGAACAGGCCGCGCAGCGTCATGTGGCGCTTGCTCTGGTCGTTCACCAGTTGGGCGTATTCCTTGTAGGTCTCGAACTTGCCCGAGCGCGTGCTGTGCTGCAGCTTGGCGATCACGTCCGGCGTCCACATATGCTCTTCGCCACGCGCGCGCCAGGCGTACTCACCGCCGGCTTCCAGCATGTTCTCCAGCACCGGGTCGTCGCCAAAGGCGGCGCGGTGCAGGCGGATGGCTTCTTCCGCCACCTCGAACACGCCGATGCCGCCCACCTGGGTGGGCGTGCCGCGGAAGTACTTCTCGACGAAGTCCGCCTTCAGGCCGATGGCCTCGAAGATCTGCGCGCCGCAGTAGGACATATAGGTCGAGATGCCCATCTTGGACATGATCTTGGAGAGACCCTTGCCCAGCGCCTTGATGTAGTTGTAGATGGCCTTCTCGGCCGTGAGATTACCCGGCAGCTCGGCATGCATGGCCACCAAGGTTTCCAGCGCCAGATAGGGGTGCACGGCCTCGGCGCCGAAGCCCGCCAGCACCGCGAAGTGATGCACCTCGCGCGCATTGCCGGTCTCCACCACCAGGCCGGCGGTGGTGCGCAGGCCCTCGCGCACCAGATGGTGGTGCACGGCGGAGAGTGCCAGCAGGGCGGGGATGGCGACGCGACCGGCGCTCAGATGGCGGTCGGTGATGATGAGGATGTTGTGGCCGGTCTTGATGGCGTCCAGGGCTGACGCGCACAGCGACGCGAGCTGTGCTTCCACGCCCTCGTGGCCCCAGGCCAAGGGGTAGGTGATGTCCAGCTCATAGGGCTTGAACTTGCCATTGGTACGCGCTTCGATGCCGCGCAGGCGTGCCATGTCCTTGAAGTCCAGGATGGGCTGCGAGACCTCCAGGCGCATCGGCGGGTTCACCGCGTTGATGTCCAGCAGATTGGGCTTGGGGCCCACAAAGCTGTTCAGCGACATCACGATGTTTTCGCGGATCGGGTCTATCGGCGGGTTCGTCACCTGGGCGAACAGCTGCTTGAAGTAGTTGTAGAGCGGCTTGTCCTTGCTGGAGAGCACGGCCAGGGGCGAGTCATTGCCCATCGAGCCGGTGCCCTCTTCGCCATTCGTGGCCATCGGCGCCATCAGGAACTTGATGTCTTCCTGGGTGTAGCCAAAGGCCTGCTGGCGGTCCAGCAGCGAGGTCTCGAAGGTGGCCGGCTTGACCTCGTCGAGCTCGATGTCGTCGAGGCGCACGCGCACGTTCTCGATCCACTGGCGATAGGGGCGCGCATTGGCGAACTGGTTCTTCAGCTCCTCGTCGTCGACGATGCGGCCCTGCTCCAGATCGATCAGGAACATCTTGCCGGGCTGCAGGCGCCATTTCTTGACGATCTTGCTTTCGGGGATGGGCAAGACGCCGGACTCGGAGGCCAGCACCACCAGATCGTCGTCGGTGACGCAGTAGCGCGCCGGACGCAGGCCGTTGCGGTCCAGCGCGGCGCAGACCTGGCGGCCATCGGTGAACACCATGGCGGCCGGGCCATCCCAGGGCTCCATCATGGCGGCGTGGTACTCGTAGAAGGCGCGGCGGCGCTCGTCCATCAGCTCATGCTGCTCCCAGGCCTCCGGGATCATCATCATGGCGGCATGGGCCAGCGGGTAGCCCGACATCGTCAACAGCTCGATGGCGTTGTCGAAGGTGGCGGTATCGCTCTGGTGCTCGAAACTGATCGGATAGAGCTTCTTCAGGTCATCGCCCAGCACCGGCGACTTCATCACGCCCTCGCGGGCGCGCATCCAGTTGAAGTTGCCCTTGACGGTGTTGATCTCGCCGTTGTGCGCCACCATGCGGTAGGGGTGGGCCAGCGGCCATTCGGGGAAGGTGTTGGTGGAGAAGCGCTGGTGCACCAGGGCGATGGCCGACACCGTGCGGGGGTCGGCCAGATCCTTGTAGTACTTGCCCACCTGGTCGGCCAGCAGCAGGCCCTTGTAGATCACGGTGCGGCAGCTCATGCTGGGCACGTAGTACTCGCGGCTGTGCGTCAGCTTCAGGGCCTGGATGGCGCTGGACGCGGTCTTGCGGATCACGTAGAGCTTACGTTCCAGCGCATCGGGCACGATGATGTCCGGGCCACGGCCGATGAAGACCTGGCGGATGATGGGCTCCTTCTCGCGCACCGTCGGCGACATCGGCAGCTCGGCATCCACCGGCACATCGCGCCAGCCCAGCAAGACCTGACCCTCGGCCTTGATGGCGCGCGCCAGCTCCTGCTCGCAGGCCAGGCGCGAGGCATGTTCCTTGGGCAGGAAGATCATGCCCACGCCGTACTCCCCGGGCGGAGGCAGGGTGACGCCCTGCTTGGCCAACTCCTCGCGGTAAAGCTCGTCGGGGATCTGGATCAGGATGCCAGCGCCGTCGCCCATCAGCTTGTCGGCTCCCACGGCACCGCGGTGATCCAGGTTCTCCAGGATCTTCAGGCCCTGCTGCACGATCATGTGCGCCTTCAGACCCTTGATATGGGCCACGAAGCCAAGACCGCAGGCGTCCTTCTCGTTGGCAGGGCGATACAGCCCCTGCTCGGCCAGGGCCTGGATTTCCTGCGCGCCTGCGCTCAGTTGCTCACCGTTTACTGCTGCCATGGCTGGCCTCCACATTCGACAAATCGGGAATGGCCGCAAGATTAATGCGCTGCAGCAAAATCAACAAGTTTGATTAAACGGGGTCAGAGTCGACTTAAGCAAATACCAAGCGAAGATTCGGCGATAAATAGGGACACAGTCACAAAGCCTTGGCCTTTGCGGGCCGGCCACGCGGCCTGGGCGTTACCGGTCGCTGCGTCTGCTCGCTCAGTTTTTGCAGGAATTGGGCCGAGCCCAGCGGCCAGCCCTTCAGTGCCGAATCCACCAGCAGCTGGCGTTCGGCCTCACTGCCGCCCTCCTGCAGCAAGGCCCGATAAAGCATGTCGCGCTCAAAAGGCGTGTTGCCCAAGGCCCAGAACTGGGCATGGTCGGTCACCAGCGGGTCGCGCCGCATGCCGAGGTGATGCTGGCAGCTCGACCAGGGGTAGTCTTCGGGGTTCAACGCCAGGCCCGCACGCACCGGATTGAGCTCGATGCTGCGCATCGCCGGCAGCAGGTAGGCGGCGGGCTCCAGCACCGCGGCTCGGTAGCGCCCCTCCCAGAGCGTTCCGATGCGGCCATGTTTGTGGTTGAACCAGGCCACATAGCGGCGCCCCAGCGACTGCATCATGCGGCTCATGCCCTCCGCGGTGCTGGGGGTCAGCAGCAGATGCACGTGGTTGTCCATCAAGGCATAGGCATGGATGGCCACCTTCTGGGTGGCGGCGCATTCATGCAGGGCCGCCAGGTAGTGCCGGCGATCCTCATCGTCGTGCACGATGGCCTGACGGTTGTTGCCGCGCTGGATCAGGTGATAGGTATGGCCGGCGAGCGGCAGTCGAGCAAGTCTTGCCATGGGTTCAGCATTGAGTC
Source organism: Roseateles sp. FW301-B2 (assembly GCF_058788955.1). NCBI lineage: Bacteria > Pseudomonadati > Pseudomonadota > Betaproteobacteria > Burkholderiales > Sphaerotilaceae > Roseateles > Roseateles sp. FW301-B2. Next base: position 167,715 of record NZ_JBYTBE010000004.1, on the reverse strand, counting down.
TGACCCCATTATCGGACGCGGCGAGAATCAGCCGAACAGGCGCTGGCCGGTCAGGCGTTCGTGCTCTCTGAGGGCAAAGCGGTCGGTCATGCCGGCGATGTAGTCGGCGCAGGCCCGGGCATGGTCCTCGCTGTCGGCAAAGTCGGCCGGCAACTGGGCCGCATCAGCGAAGTAGGTCTGAAATAGATCACGCAGCACCCGCTCCGCCCGGCCGCGCGTCGCCTGCACCTGCTCATGGCGATAGAGATTGGCGAACAGAAACCGCTTGAGCTCGCTGCTGGCCGCACGCATCGCGGTGCTGAAGCGCACCAGGGGTGCGGCATCGCGCACCGCTGCGATGTTGACAGGGTCCAGCTCGGCCAGGCTCTGCCCGGTCGCACGGATGATGTCGTAGACCTGCTCCGACAACATGCGGCGTATGGTTTCAGCCAGCAGGCGCTTCCCGTTCAAGCCCGGATGCGCATGCAGGCTGCTGCGCAAATGCTCGGCCACCAAGGGCACCTGCTCCAGTTGCTCCAGGCTCACCAGGCCCGAGCGCACGCCATCGTCCACATCATGGGCGTTGTAGGCCACCTCGTCGGCCAGATTGCACAGCTGCGCCTCCAGGCTGGGCTGGCCACCGCGCAGAAAGCGCGCCGCCACACCGTCGGGCTCCTGCGCCTCCAGCAGATTCGCGTTGCGCCTGGAGCAATGCTTGAGGATGCCTTCGCGGCTTTCGAACGTCAGATTCAACCCGTCGAAGCTGGGGTAGCGCTGCTCCAGCCTGTCCACAACGCGCAGCGATTGCAGGTTGTGCTCGAAGCCGCCATGCGCCTGCATGCAGTCGTCCAGCACATCCTGGCCGGCGTGGCCAAAGGGCGTGTGGCCGAGGTCGTGTGCCAGCGCGATGGTTTCGATCAGATCCTCGTCCAGCTGGAGGCTGCGGCCGATCGATCGCCCCAGCTGCGCCACCTCCAGCGAATGCGTCAGGCGCGTCCGGAACAGATCGCCCTCGTGATTCAGGAACACCTGGGTCTTGTAGACCAGGCGCCGGAATGCGGTGCTGTGGACGATGCGGTCGCGGTCGCGCTGGAACTCGCTGCGCGTCGGGGCCGGGGGCTCGTGAAAACGGCGGCCGCGGCTGCGCGCCGGGTCAGCGGCGTAGCGGGCGCGCATCATGGCCGGCTGCGCCTCTCTCTATGCGCAATGCGCCTGCAGCACGGCATCCACCAGCGCCTCGTCGGCGCCATGCATGCCGGCCTTGCCCAGTGCCTCGATCAGCACGAAGCGGATCTCGCCACCCTCGGCCTTTTTGTCGACGCGCATCAGCTCGAGATAACGCTGCAGCCCCAACTTGGGCGCGGTCACGGGCAAGCCCGCAAGCTCGATCACGCGCCGCATGCGCGGCAGGAAATCGGCCGGCATCAGCCCCTTGCGCACCGAGAGGTCACTGGCCAATACCATGCCGCAACCCACCGCCTCGCCGTGCAGCCAGTTGCCGTAACCCAGCCCGGTCTCGATGGCGTGGCCAAAGGTATGGCCGAAGTTGAGGATGGCACGCAGGCCCTGCTCGCGCTCGTCCTGGCCAACCACCCAGGCCTTGATCTCGCAGCTGCGCTTGACGGCGTAGGCCAGCGCACCCTTGTCGCGCGCGCGCAGCGCATCGATGTGGGCTTCGATCCAGGTCAGGAACTCGGCATCGGCGATGGGGCCGTATTTGATGACCTCGGCCAGGCCGGCCGAGAGCTCACGCTCCGGCAAGGTATCGAGCGTGTCCAGATCGGCAATCACGCGCTCGGGCTGGTAGAAAGCACCCAGCATGTTCTTGCCCAGCGGGTGATTGATGGCGGTCTTGCCACCCACCGAGGAGTCGACCTGCGACAGCAGCGTGGTGGGCACCTGCACGAAGGGCACGCCACGCATATAGACCGCGGCGGCAAAACCCGTCATGTCGCCAATCACACCGCCACCCAGGGCCACCAGCACGGTCTTGCGATCGGAAGCCGTGCGCAGCAGGGTATCGAAGATCTGGTTGAGCGAGTCCCAATCCTTGTACTGCTCACCATCGCGCAGCAGCACGGCGTCGACACGGGCATAGTGCCCCAGCAGTTGCTGACGGCAGCGCTCGAGATACAGCGGCGCAACGGTCTCGTTGCTCACGATCAGGGCGGCCGAGGCCTTGGGCAAGCCCTGCCAGGCGAGCGGATCGCTCAGTTGGCCGGAGCCGATGCGGATGTCGTAGCTGCGTTCGGCGAGGGAGATGCGGACGGTCTGCAGAGAAGAATCGGTCGTGCTCATGCGCTGAAGTGTACGGGCCGCCGCCGTGGCGCCAGCCTCTCAGCTGCGCTCGGCACCCACCGTGGCCGCCACGCGCTCGGGGCTGACCACACCGGCCAGCTCGAGCTGCATCAGGATCATGTTGGATAGGGCATGCACCGAGGGGCGCCCCGTCTCCATCACATAGTGCGCCACACGGCGGTAGAGCGGGTCGCGCACGTGGTACAGCTCGCGCAGCTTCTGCAGCGGGTCGCGGACCTGCAACAACGGCCGCTGCGTGTCGTGACGCAGCCGCCTAAACAACTCCTCCGGCGACGAGCGCAGATAGATCACGGTGGCGCACTGGTGCAGCGCCGCGCGGTTCTCCTCCCGAAGCACCGCCCCACCACCCGTCGCCAGAACCAGCTCGGTCCCGCGGGCGAGCAGCTCGGCAATCACACGCGCCTCAATGTCCCGGAAGCTGGCTTCGCCTTCACGCTCAAAGAATGCCTTGATCGGCATGCCGATCTGCCGCTCGATCTCAGCGTCCGAGTCAACGAACGGGACCTGCAACTGCCGCGCCAGTTGCTTGCCAACGGTGGACTTGCCACCGCCGGGCATGCCAACGAGAGCAATCGTCAGTTGGTGCAACTCACAAGCCCCGCGGCCGTCGCCTCGTCTTTATTGATGGCTTGCGTAATCGAATGAACAAGGCCTCCAGGCGAGGTGAAGGTCACCGCAATCGTGCCCGAGCTTGTCTTGTCATCGAACTTGTAGCTGACTGCAGTTCCCGTAGGCGTTGCTGTGCTCGGCACGGGAGAGCCACCCAGCACCTCTGCCGACAGGCCATCGGTCGTCTTTACCGAAATCGTGGTGCCGGCCGACACTGGGTTGTACGCCACCGGGTTCGCATCGGCCACCGTGAAGGAAAGCACTCCCGTGACGCCCATGTTGTACAAGGGATCAGCGCCGAACGGCATGAAGTTTGAGGTCTGCGCTACGTCGTTGACGTAGTGCGTGATCAGCGAAACCGACGATGCGCAAATGCCCCCCGCTGCCCGGGCCCCGGCGTTCCGGCTCAGGCCCCACAGCGGGCGAGTTGTGGAAGTTGAAAATATCGTCTGCACCGCTCGGCGAACGTAGGCACGGCCCCAGGTCTGACTGCAGGTATTCGGACGCGAAGGAATACTGACGCCCATACTTAGCAGGGAAGATGTACCCGCCAAACAGGCTTTGCTCTCGCCAGTCGATACAGACACGAACTGATCGTCGCTAGCCTGGTAGAAGTTGTCGAACTTGCGATCCAAGAAGATGTCACCAAGGTCCTGGAAGTCTTCGGCAGCGTCGTAGGTGTTGTTGCCGTTGGTGTCCAGGAAGGATTTTTCACCAAGGGCGTACGCCACGACAGTGACACGCCCATCAACGGGAACCGGGGCAGCAGTGGCGAAGTTTGCGGTCGCCGTCGCAATGCCACTGGCGCTGAGTGCAGTCTGCTTTATGGCCTCGACTTGCCCGCCTTCCGTGACGAAGTTGATTGCCGTACCGTTTGGCACCGGGTTGCCAAGTCGATCCGAGGCAATCACGGTATAGGTGTTGGGCGTCCCTTGGATGTTGTAACCCTCGATATTGATCGTGCCCTGAGCCATCGAGAAATTCAGTTGCGACGGCAGGCCCACCGCAATGGCCAGGACACTGGACACCGTGGAGATATTGCTGCCTTGCAACGTTGCCTTGATGCGCACAGGCGTTGGCACCGTGCCCGAATTGACACGAACAATGACGTTGCCATCCTTGTCGGTCTTCTTGGTCACCGCCGTACTGCCGCCATCCAAGGTCAGACCGCCAACCAGCACGCTAGGTTCAAGAACCACGGTTTGCTCAGGCAGCCCATTGTTGTTGGCATCTTTGACCTGGAAAGTCACGTTCGCGTTTTCCACCAGGCCGGAGCCACGCAGATAGATGTTGGACGGCGCAGCCGAAACAAAACCAATGCTGGCGACTGCGGGCGAATTGACAGGGATGCTGAGCGACTGCGTCAGTGCTGTGCCTGTCACCGAGATCTGAAGGTTCTCAGCCGCCGCGACCGCGCCGCAGCCACCGTCACGGAACGTGAATGTGGCTCGGCCGGTGGAAGTGGTTTGACTGCTAGGCGTGATGCTGCCCTTGCCCGCCGCCGTGCATGACGAAGTCAGCGCAAGGTTGACCGGGCTGGTCGACGAGGTGCCAGTCAGCGTCACCGTAAGGCCCGCTTGGCCATAGGCCGACAGGCTGCTCACGTCCGACGTGAACGAAGCAATCGCCACATTGGTCGCTGTCAGTTGAAAGCCCGTCGATGCGCTGTAATCCTTGGTCAAATAGTTGACCGTCGCCTTGACCATATCGGCGCCCGTTGAAGCCGTCTGCGCCGGTGACAAGATCACCGTCGCCTGCCCGTTGGCATCGGTCAGGGCGGATGGTGCGCTAAAAGCACCCAGGCCAGCATCGGTGCTGAACTTGACCACCTGCCCCACCAATGGGGAACCGGCCTTGTTCTTGACCTGCACCGACAGCGTCGCAGGAGCGCCTGCACTCACGGTTGTCGTCGAAAGTGCCAAGCTCACCACAGCCGTGTCCGTGGAGGTGCTGCTGCCTGTACCAGTGCTTCCACCGCCTAGAACGGGATCTCCCGCGCTCCCGCCGCCGCCGCCGCAGGCGCTCAACAGCAGCGCCACACCCAGGCCCAGCAAAGCAGCGACCTTGCCATTACCCAGCCAATTTTTTCCGTTCATCACTCAGACTCCTTTTCGCCCTTGCCGCAGCGACGGCAGAGCAGCTCCCTTTAGCGCGCCGTCACGCGGTCGTTGACGACCTTCGGCGTGATGAATACCAGCAATTCCGTCTTGTTCGAAATGCGTGCCTTACTCTTGAACAGATTGCCCATGATGGGCACGTCGCCAAGGAAGGGCACTTTAGTCACATCTTCGCGCTCCACCTGGGTGAAGATGCCGCCTATCACCACCGTGCCGCCGTTCTCCACCAGCACCTGAGTCTTCACATGCTTGGTGTCGATAGCAAAACCGGCCGAGGTCTGGCGTCCGACGCTGTCCTTGTTGACATCAACGTCCAGGATCACATTACCTTCCGGCGTGATTTGCGGCGTCACCTCCAGCTTCAAATTGGCCTTGCGGAACGCAATCGAGGTCGCGCCGCTCGCCGTGGCCACTTGATAGGGCAATTCCTCGCCCTGTTCAATCAAGGCCTTGACTTGGTCAGCCGTTACCACGCGAGGGCTCGAAACGATCTTGCCGCGACCATCGGCCTCAAGCGCCGACAGCTCAAGGTTCAAGAATCGATTGGCCGTGGCGCTGAACAACGACAATGCAAAGTTGGCCGGTGCAAGATCGCCGATCTTCGGCGCCGGCATATTGATGAATTGGCTGTTGCTGAAATCGACCTTGTCGCTCTGCTTGGTTTGATAGCCGATGGCGTTGTAGTTGCCACCCACCGCCACGTAGTTGTTGCCACCAACATTTACCCCAGGGATGCCACCCTGCAATCCCCGCATATCAGTGGCGCCCAGCTTCACGCCCAGCGAGCGGCCGAACTTGTCGTCGGCCTCGACAATGCGCGCCTCGATCAATACCTGGCGTACCGGAATGTCGATCTTGGCGACCATCGCCAGAACTTCTTCCAGCTTGGAGGGGATGTCGGTCACGAACAGTTGGTTGGTGCGACTCTCAAACATCGCGCTGCCGCGCGTTGACAGCAGCCGCGTTGCAGTACCACTGCTGCCGGCACCTTGCGACGTTCCGGTCAGCCCCCTGGCAACTTCCTCGGCCTTTGTGTAGTTCAGTTGGATGGCCTGCGTGCGCAGGGGCTCAAGCTGGGAAATCTGTGCCTTGGCCTCAAGATCCAGCTTCTCCTTGGTGGCAAGCTCATCCTTGGGCGCGATCCAAAGCACATTGCCAGACTTGCGCAGACCCAGACCCTTGGCCTGCATGATGATGTCCAGCGCCTGATCCCACGGGACGTCCTTGAGTCGAAGCGTCACGTTACCAGTCACGGTATCGCTGGTCACAACATTGAAATTGGTGAAGTCGGCGATCACCTGCAGCAGGGCGCGAACCTCGATGTTCTGGAAGTTCAGCGACAGCTTATCGCCCGCATATCCCGGCCCCTGCGTCAGCTTGTTGGGATCGATCTTCTGCGGCCGGACCTCTAGCACAAACTGGTTATCACTCTGATAAGCGCTGTGCTCCCAGGCACCACGTGGCTCCACAACCATGCGCACGCGATCACCCACCTGCGAGGTCGACACCGCTTGCACAGGGCTACCGAAGTCAGACACGTCGAGGCGGCGCCGCAGGTTCTCAGGCAGGCTGGACTTGAGGAACTCGACCACCAGGTTCTGGCCTTGTTGTTGGATGTCCACCCCAACCTGTGTGCTAGGCAGATTGACAATCACACGCCCCGCACCATCCTGGCCACGGCGGAAGTCAATGTCGCGCAAGGCCTGCGACGCCGCATTCTGGCTGGCAGCGAAATGCACCGGCTCGGCCGTCACCTGCCCTACGTTGCTAGCCAGCGGCACTTGCTCCAGGAATATCAGCAGCGCGTTATCTTGCAACTGCGCCCGGTAAGTCGCTGACTGCCGCAAGTTCAAGACCAGCCGCGTGCGCTCGCCGGCCTGGGCCACATTGGCCGAGCGAATATTGCCTTGATTGATCTCGACCGCCGAACGGCCTAGTTCGTTGGAGACGCCCGGCAAGTCGATGGCGATGCGAGGAGGTGTCTGAACCGTGAAACCGCGCGGGATTTCGCTCAGCGGCTGCGCCAACTCTATGCGCACCACCTCGGCACCCGACTGCTGCAGGCTGCTGATGGAGCGGATCGCGTTCTGCGCCCACACAGGCAGGGGCGCCAAACAACCCACCGCCACTGCACATGCCAAAGCTCGCCACTGGCTCATTCGAAGAGTCTCCGGAAGTATTCTCATCGTCCCTTCTCCTGTAGCTGGAGGGTACTGGTGCGTTCAACCCATTCGCCCGCAGCGTCCTGGACGACTTCTCGCAAGGTGATATCGGTTTCGGTGATCTTGGTGACGCGGCCGAAATTGAGTCCGAGGTAGTCTCCGCCCTTGACCTGGTAGAGCAGGTTGTCCACCTTCAGCAGGGCGAAGCGATTGTTGGAGCGCGTCAGGCTGCCCACCATCGACATGCTGTCCAGGGGAAACGATTCCAGCGGTTCGCGCCGTCGATTCATCTCGGCCGCCAACAGCGAATTGGGCTGTGCCGATTCCTGCTTGATGGCCACGCTCAGCTTCTGCGTGCTGAAGGGGTCCACGCCGTTCTGCGCCTCGTAGGCCTGGGGAAGAAATTTCTTGGGCGGAACCAGCTGGCGCACCGTCGGGCGCGCCGCGCGGCGCTGCTCTTCAATCCACTGCTGAAGCTCGTCCACATCCGACGAGCAGGCCCCCATTCCCAGCAGCAAGGTCAACGCGGCCAGGCAACGCCAACTTATCTGATAAGCCGTCATTTCTTGGCCCCCGCCGCCTTGGCTGCACTGCGCTTTTGCTCACTCACTTCATTGGCATCCAGGTAGCGATAGGTTCGCGCCGTAGCTTCCATCGCCAGATTGCCAGACGCATCCTTACCCGCGGGCATCACGACATTCAAGTTGTGCAGCGTCACGATGCGTGAAAGGTTGGATACGTCTGCGGTAAAGGCGCCAACATCGTGGTAACGCCCTGAGACCCGCAAGGCAATCGGCAGCTCGGCGTAGTAATCCTTGATGACCATCTGCCCCGGACGGAACAGCTCAAACTGCAGCCCACGCCCCAGCCCCGCCTGATTGATATCCGACAGCAGGGCGTCCATTTCAGCCTTGCCAGGCAGCTGCTTCTCCAGCTGCGTCACATACTCCTCAACCTGGCTTTTCTGTTTACGCAACTCAGGCAGATTGACCGCCTGCGCCAGCTTGCCGGTGTAATCGGCCTTCAGCTTCGGTTCACGCTCGCGCTCGGCATCCAACGCGGACTGAACGTCGGCAAGCACGAACACCCAACCCAATACCAAAACCAATACACCGATCGCCATGAACGATGCCAGCTTGGGTGCCAATGGCCATTGCCCAGGCTCATTTGGATTGAGTCCGCGGAATTGCTCCGCAAGCCCTTCGAACCAGACATTGAGGTTCAGATTGCCTTTTTTCGCCTTTTTCAGCATGTCCGCCCTCAAGACTTCTTGGCCGGCACACCAGAGCTTGGTGCGGCTGGCGATTCGCTCGCCGGTGCCTTGATCGACACCTTCATCGAGAACTCAAACAACCGTTTCTGATCGCGTGAATTGGCGCTGAGGTTGGCGATCTTGATCTCCACCAACTCGGGTTTTTCCAGCCATTCGGAATTGCGCGCGGTACTGCGCAACAACTCGGAAACACGCTCGTTCGTTTGCGCGACACCGTTGATCGAGACCACTTTGTCGTTCTGACGGATCGCCGTCAGATACACGCCCTCGGGCGTATGCCGGGCCAGTTCGTTCAGCAGATGCACCGGCGTATTGCGGTCCGCCTGTAAATCCTCCACCGCCCGTTGGCGAGACTTCAGCGATTCAATTTCAGCCTTGAGGTTGGCAATATCCTTGATCTGGCTGTCGAGCTTGTCGATCTCGGTCGTCAAAAAATGGTTGCGAGAAGCTTGTGCGGCGGTCATCTGCTGCAGCAGCAGCATGCCGGCGCCCACCACCACGGCGCCCAACACGGCCGAAACACCCAAGCCGACAAAAAATGCCGTCTTACGGCGCTTGCGCTTCTCTTCCCGATAGGGCAGCAGGTTGATCAGAATCACTGAAAGAACCTCCGCATCGCCAAGCCACAGGCGGTCAGATAGGCCGGCGCCTCGCGGCGCAACTTGGCCTCGCGCACCGACGAGCCCAGCGCCATATTCTCGAACGGGTTCACCACCATGCAGGCAAAGCCCGTCAACTCCGTGACGCGCTCCTTGAGCCCGGGCAAGGTGGCCGTTCCTCCGGCCAGCATCACGTAATGCACCTTGTGATGCGGCGTGCTGGTGAAGAAGTACTGCAGGGCGCGCCCGATTTCTTGCGAGAGGCTGTCCACGAACGGGTTCAGCACCGCGGTTTCGTAGTCTTCCGGCAGCTCGTTCGCGAGCTTCTTGAGCTCAGCCTCCTCAAACGAGAAGCCGTACTGACGCGAAATGAGCTGCGTCAGCGCCGACCCGCCGAAGGCTTGGTCGCGGTCATACAGCATCTCATCGTCCCGCAGGACCTTCAGACTGGTGGTGTCAGCACCGATCTCGAACAGTGCCACCAAGGCATCCTTGCCCTCGCTGGGCAAATTCGCGATCAGCCGCCCCATCGCCATGCGGGATGCATGCGATTCGATGTCCAGAATGACCGGGCGCAAACCCGCTGCCTCGGCCAAGCCCTGCCTGTCCTGCACGCGATCCTTGCGCGAGGCGGCGATCAGCACCTCGACATCGCCAACGGACGTGGGGCTGGGGCCGATTACGCAGAAGTCCAGGCTAACCTCGTCCAGGGAGAACGGAATGTACTGATTCGCCTCCGCCTCGACCTGGATCTCAAGCTCTTCGTCGCGCAAGCCCGCGGGCAGCATGATCTTCTTGGTGATCACGGCCGACTGCGGCATCGCCAGCACGGCGTCGCGCGTTTTGCTGCCACTGCGCGCCACCACGCGGCGCACGGCATCCGCCACCTCATCGAATTTCTCGATTTGGCCATCGGTGATCCAACCTTTTTCGAACGGCTCGGTCGCAAAGCGTTCCAAGACCATCTCGCCATTGGCACTCTGACCCAATTCGACCAGTTTCACACTGGACGAGCTGATATCCAAGCCAATCATGGGCGGATGCTTGCGACCCAGCAGTACGTCAAGTATTCCCATGACGCTTATCCCCCAACGCGCCGCGAGTGCGCCGGACTATTAATAAGTTACTTGAATGCTAGCAGCAAAGCCTATGACGCCCCAAGGCTTTCTGCCTCATGCAAGTAACACCACGTTGCGAAACATACACGACTGCCGCGGCACCCTAAGGCCGGAATAACACCGCTATTTCGGCATTGGCCCCACACCTATTGGTAAGCAGAGGTGACAAGGCGCGCGTGCGCGGGGCGTTTCTATAATCCCCCGACCGCGACGGAGCCCCATGAGCGAAGCCAAGAAGAAGTCCCCACCGAGCACGGCCGACAGGCCGCAGGCACAAAGCCTTGGATCCATGCTGTTGCGCGCGGGCGGTTGGGCCTTGGCGCTCCTGGCGGCGGGCGCCGGCGGTGTCTTGCTGCTGCTGGCCATGGCCTTGGCGATGGCCTACCCCAATCTGCCGGATATCAGCGGCCTCACCGACTACCGCCCCAAGCTGCCCATGCGGGTGCTCTCCAGCGATGGCGTGGTGCTGGGCGAGTTCGGCGAAGAGCGCCGCAACTATCTACCGATCAAAAGCATCCCCAAGGTCATGCAGGATGCCATCCTCGCGATCGAGGATGCACGCTTTTACCAGCACGGCGGGGTGGATTACCTCGGCGTGATCCGCGCCGGCCTGGCCAATGTGGGCGAATCGCGCAGCCAGGGGGCATCGACGATCACGATGCAGGTGGCGCGCAATTTCTATCTCTCCACCGAGAAGACCATGACACGCAAGATCTACGAGATCTTGCTGGCTTTGAAGATCGAGAACGCGCTCAGCAAGGAGCAGATCCTCGAGATCTACATGAACCAGATCTTCCTGGGACACCGGGCCTATGGCTTCGCCGCCGCCAGCGAGGTCTACTTCGGCAAGCCGCTCAAGGACATCTCGATCGCCGAGGCTGCCATGCTGGCGGGCCTGCCCAAGGCACCGTCCGCCTACAACCCCATCAACAACCCGCGACGGGCCAATCAGCGCCAGCAGTACATCATCGACCGCATGCTGGACAACGGTTACATCACCGAGGAACAGCACAAGGAGGCGAAGGCACAGACGCTGCGCTATCGCCAGGTGGCCGAAGCCTCCTCGCATGCGGAATACGTGGCCGAGGTGGCCCGACAGTTGATCTACACCCAGTACGGCGATGAGGCCTACACGCGTGGGCTGAACGTCTACCTGACCCTGAATGCCGACGAGCAGAACGCCGCCTATCGGGCACTGCGGCGCGGCATCATGGACTTCGAGCGGCGGCAGGTCTACCGCGGCCCGGAGGCCTATATCGACCTGCCGACCAACCCCAAGGATGTCGACGTCCGCGTCGCCGAGGCCCTGTCCGAGCATCCGGCCAACGACGAATTGCTGGCCGCCGTGGTGCTGGAAGCTGATCCGAAGAAGGTGGCGGCGGCCCTGCAGAGTGGCGAGACCATCAACATCGTCGGCGAGGGGCTGAAGCCCGCCACCTCGGGCCTGTCCGAGCGCGGCAACCCCAAGACGCGCATCCGCCGCGGCGCGGTCATCCGCGTCGTCAAGGGCAGCAAGAACGACTGGACGATCACCCAGTTGCCCGAGGTTGAAGGCGCCTTCATTTCCCTGGACCCGCGCGACGGCAGGGTACGGGCCATGGTGGGCGGCTTCGACTACGCCAAGAACAAGTTCAACCACGCCACCCAGGCTTGGCGCCAGCCCGGCTCGAGCTTCAAGCCCTTCATCTACTCGGCTGCCTTGGAGAAAGGCTTCACGCCCGCCACGGTGGTGAACGACGCGCCGCTGTTCTTCGACGCCAGCACCACGGGCAGCCAGCCCTGGGAACCGAAGAATTACGACGGCACCTTCGATGGCCCCCTGCCGCTGCGTCGCGCGCTCGCCAAGTCCAAGAACATGGTGTCGATCCGGGTGCTGCAGTCGATCGGCGTCCACTACGCGCAGGACTGGATCACCCGCTTCGGCTTCGAGGCCGAGAAACATCCCGCCTACCTGACCATGGCGCTGGGCGCCGGCTCGGTCACGCCGATGCAGATGGCCCAAGGCTATGCCGTGTTTGCCAATGGCGGCTATCGCGTCAGCCCACAACTCGTCGCCAGGCTCACCGACCACAAGGGCAAGCTACTGTACGAGGCTGGCTTGCCGAGCCAAATGGACGAGAGCCACCGCGTCATCGATGCGCGCAATGCCTTTCTGATGACCAGCCTGTTGCAGGAGGTCACCCGCAGCGGCACCGCCGCCAAGGCCCAGGCGCAACTCAAGCGGCCGGACATCTATGGCAAGACCGGTACCACCAACGATTCGATGGACGCCTGGTTCGCCGGTTACCAGCAGCAGGTGGTGGCGGTGGTCTGGATCGGCTACGACCAGCCGCGCAAGCTGGGAGATCGCGAAACCGGCGGCGGGCTGTCTCTGCCGGTCTGGATCGAATACATGAGCCAGGCACTGAAGGGTGTGACGGTCTCGGAGCCCACGGCGCCGGAAGGCGTGATGCAGGTGAACGGCGAGTGGTTCTACGATGAGTATCAGGGCCAGTCGGGCGTGCGCGCACTCAGCAATGACGAGGCCAAGCTGCCCGGCAACGCCAGCGAGGAAGAGAAGAAGAGCGTCCTCGACCTCTTCAAGCGCTGAACGCCCCGTTCAGACCGGCGGCGCGAACCGCAAGTTCTTGCCGGCCTGCGCGCTGGCCTGCGCGGACAAGAGCGCATGGAACTCCTGCGACTCGCGGGTATCCAGCCATTGCCCGGCCACATACTTGAAGTGGTAGCCACCGGCCCGCGTCGCCAGCCACAGCTCTTGCAACGGGGGCTGGGTGTTGATGACGATCTTGCTGCCATTGGGAAAGCTGAGTTCCAGCAGCCCGCCGGTGCGATGACTGTCGATGTCGATCAGGTCGCCGTCCAGCCAGGCATCAACCTGGACCTCGATGTGATCAAGCACCGCACGCGTCTTCGCCTGGTAGTCGGCATCGCTGAGGGGGCTGGCTGTCATGGCGGCTAAACTTCCCGAATGTTGATCGATCAAAGCCACAGTGTAGGCCGCTCCGGCAAGGCCGCCCCGGCCTCAGGGTTTCAGCGCCGCAGTTCGCCGCGGCGCGGCGCCGCCGCGCTGTTGCTGGCACTTGCCGCTGCATGTGTCGCGATGGGGCTGAGCGCCTGTGGTCAAAAGGGCCCGCTGAGCCTGCCACCGCCACCCGCCAAGCCAGCCAGCGCCGCCGGCAGCGCACGCTAGGCGCGGCCTTCCTGCACCGCATGGCAGGCCACCTGCACGCCCTGGAACAGGGTCAGTGCCGGTCGCTCCTGCCGGCAGCGCTCATTGGCCAGGGGGCAGCGTGGATGGAAGCTGCAGCCGCTGGGCGGATTGAGCGGGTTCGGCACCTCGCCGCGCACCGGCGTGCGTGCCCTCCCCGACATGTGGATGTCGGGGATCGCATCCAGCAGCATGCGCGTGTAGGGATGGCGCGGCCGTGCAAACAGCTCAACCTTGTCCGCCAGCTCGACCAGACGCCCCAGGTACATCACCCCCACTTGGTCGCTCACATGCCGCACCACCGCCAGGTTGTGTGAGATGAAGAGGTAGGTCAGCCCGCGCTGGCGCTGCAGGTCCTTCATGATGTTGAGAACCTGGGCCTGCACCGACACGTCGAGGGCCGAGGTCGGCTCGTCGCAGACCAGGAACTCCGGCTGGGTGGCCAGCGCGCGCGCGATCGAGATGCGCTGGCGCTGCCCGCCCGAGAACTGGTGCGGGAATTTCTCGCTGTCCACCGCGGCCAGGCCCACCGAGCGCAGCAGTTCGGCGACGCGCTCGCGCAGTTCCGAGACATCGCGCACCAGGCCATGCTCGCGCAAGGGCTCGGCCACGATGTCCTGCACCTTCCAGCGCGGATTCAGGCTCGCATAGGGATCCTGGAAAATCATCTGCATGCGCCTGCGCAGGGCCAGGCGCTGGGCCGCATCCATCTTGGCGGCCGTATCCACGCCGTCGAAGCTGACGCTGCCGCGCGTGGGCTCGTAAAGCCCCACCAGCAGGCGCGCCACGGTGCTCTTGCCGCAGCCGGATTCGCCCACCAGGGCCAGCGTCTTGCCCTTGGCGATACTGAAGCTGAGCCCGTCCACCGCGTGCACGAACTGCCGCCCCTTGCGCTCGACAACGCGATTCAGCCAGGGCGCAGAAACATCGAAGGTCTTGGCGAGGTCCTTCACCTCCAGCAGCGGCTTGGTGCTCATGCGGCCCGCCCCTCATCCGCCGCATGCAGCCAGCAGGCCGCGCGCGTGCCACCGGCAGGCATCAGTTCGGGTCGCGCGCGCAAGCAACGCTCAACGACGCGCGGGCAGCGCGGATTGAATGCGCAGCCGGCCGGAATCGCATTCAGGCGCGGCATCGCCCCGTCGATCTGCAGCAGGCGCTCTCTATCCTCGTCCATCGCCGGGATCGAGCCCATCAGGCCGACGGTATAGGGATGGGCGGGTTGGTGGATGACATCGCGGACCGGTCCGATCTCGACGATGCGTCCGGCATACATCACCGCCACGCGATCGCAGGTCTCGGCGATCACGCCCATATCGTGCGTCACCAGCATCACGGCGGCGCCCTGCTCCTTGCACACGCGCCTGAGCAGGGCAATGATCTGCGCCTGTATCGACACGTCCAGCGCTGTGGTCGGCTCGTCAGCCACGATCAGCTTGGGCTCGCCCGCCAGCGCCAGCGCAATCACCACGCGCTGCCGCATGCCGCCCGAGAATTGATGCGGATACTGGTCTATGCGTGCCTCGGGCGCGGGGATGCCGGTCTGCTGCAGCAGTTCGATGGCACGCCGGCGCGCCTGCTGGTGGCTCAGCCCGAGATGCGCGGTGATGGTCTCGATGAGCTGCTGGCCCACCGTGTAGAGCGGATTCAGCGAGGTGAGCGGGTCCTGGAAGATCGCACCGATGCGACGCCCGCGGATGCGCCGCATCTGCTCGTAGGGCAGGTTGTCGATGCGCTGGCCCTCCAGACGGATCTCGCCACCGGCGATTCGGCCGGGCGGATCCAGCAGGCCGATGATGGAGGCGCCGGTGAGCGACTTGCCGGCCCCCGATTCGCCCACCACGCCAAGAATCTCGCCGGCGGCAATGTCGAAGGAAATGTCGTCCAGCGCCAGCAAGTTGGCACGGCGCGACGGGAACTCGACGCGCAGCTCGCGGACTTCAAGCAAAGAAGCGGTGGGGCTCATGCCGGCATGCATCCTCGGTCTCAACGCAGGCGCGGGTTGAGCGCATCGCGCAACCAGTCGCCCAGCAGGTTCACGCTCAGGGCGATCAGCACCAGCATCGCGCCCGGCCAGATCGTGATCCACCATTCGCCCGAGAACAGAAAGTCGTTGCCCACCCTGATCAGCGTGCCCAGTGACGGGCTGGTGGGCGGCACCCCCACGCCCAGAAACGACAGGGTGGCTTCGGTGATGATGGCCGAGGCCACCTGGATGGTGGCCAGCACCAGCACCGGACCCAGCACGTTAGGCAGCACATGCTTGAACATGATGCGCAGGGGGCCCACGCCGATGACACGCGCCGCCTGCACATATTCCTTGTTGCGCTCCACCATGGTGGAGCCGCGCACCGTGCGCGCGTACTGCACCCAGCCGGTGAGCGCGATGGCGAAGATCAGCACCAGGAAGGCCAGCGTCTCATGCGCATGCGGGAACAAAGCCCGCCCGACGCCATCGATCAGCAAGGCCACCAGGATGGACGGGAAGGACAGCATCACGTCGCAGACGCGCATGATGAAGCCGTCCACGCGCCCACCCGCAAAGCCGGCCAGCAAACCCAGGCCAACGCCGATCAGCATCGACAGCAGCACCGACGCCAGCCCCACCAGCAGCGAGATGCGTGCGCCATACATCAGGGCCGAGAGAATGTCACGCCCCTGGTCGTCGGTACCGAGCAGATATTTGCCCGAGCCACCCTCGATCCAGGCCGGCGGCAGGCGCGAATCCATCAGCTCCAACGTGGAAAGATCAAAGGGGTTGTGGGGCGCCACGAACTCGGCAAACACGGCGCACACCACACAGGCCAGCGCGATCACGCTGGCCAAGATCGCCATCGGCGAGCTGCGGTAGGAATGCCAGAGGTCGCCGTCGAAGAAGCGCCGCCAGGCGCTCGGCGCCGCGGCTTGGGGTTGCGGATTCGGGTTGCGGCTCATGTCAATGTCCGCCGGCCTTGCCCTCGACGCGCAGGCGCGGGTCGACGGCGAAGTACAGCAAGTCCACCAGCAGGTTGATGCTGACGAAGATGAAGGAGATCAGGCACAGATAAGCCGCCATCACGGGGATGTCGGCGAACTGCACGGCCTGGATGAACAGCAGGCCCATGCCCGGCCACTGAAACACGGTCTCGGTGATGATGGCGAAGGCGATCAGCGAGCCGAGCTGCAGGCCGGTGATGGTGATCACCGGCACCAAGGTGTTGCGCAGCGCGTGGCCAAAGTAGACCGCGCGGTTGCTCAAGCCGCGTGCGCGCGCGAACTTGATGTAGTCGGTGCGCAGCACCTCCAGCATCTCCGCACGCACCAGGCGCATGATGAGTGTGAGCTGAAACACCGACAGCGTGACCGCGGGCAGTAGCAGGTGCTTGAGCCCATCCAGGCTCAGCAACCCGGTGGTCCAGCTGCCGAAGGCCAGCACCTCGCCGCGGCCAAAGCTGGGCAGCCACTTCAGGTTCACGGCGAAGATCAGGATCAGCAGGATGCCGATCAGGAAGGTGGGCAGCGACACGCCCAGCAGCGACAGCGTCATCAGCAGCTGCGACGAGGCCCGCCCGCGCCGCAATGCCGCGATCACGCCCAATGGAATTCCCAGGCCCAGCGCAATCACCGCCGCCGCCAACGAGAGTTCGAGCGTGGCAGGAAAGCGCTCGACGATGAGCGTGGAGACCTTGCGCCCCTGCCTCAGGCTGAGGCCGAATTCACCCTGAACGGCATTGCCCACGAAGCGCGCGAATTGCACCGGGAACGAGGCATCCAGGCCCAGGTCGTGGCGCAGTTGCTCGCGCTGTTCCGGGGTGGCGTCCTGCCCCAGCAAATTGGTCACCGGATCGCCCACATACTGGAACAGCATGAAGGCGATGAAAGCCACCGTCAGCATCACGACGATGGCCTGCACCAAGCGCCTGAGTATGAAAACTAGCATGTCTGAGGGAATTCAGGGCGGCCCGTGCTGGCGCTTGATCAGCCATCGAGCCACGCTGCGACGCAGCGCTGCCACCCAACGGAGGCGCCATCATCAAGGACGGATGAGCGCCTGGCAAACGGGAAAGCCCTGATCGGTGCGCAGCACGACTTCGGTGCTGCGACGCCTCAGAAAATCAGGCTGCCCGGCAACAGATTGGCCTGTTGATCGACAAAGCGGATGCTGCCGTAGCAAGCCTCGGCGCGCCCCGGGCTGTTGTCGGCGTCGGTCATGAGCGCGGCACCGACCATGCGGCCCGGTTCCTCGCCAAAGGCTTTCTTGAAGTCGGCGGCGATGTCGCGGCGAAAGCTCTGCCACTGGCCCGCCGCATCATTGCCGACCACGATCTTGCGAATGCGGTCCGTGCGGGCATTGACCACCACCGTCTCGGGCGTGCGCCGCGGGTCCCACACATACATCAGGGTCGCATAGGGCGGCGATTCACCGGTCAGCACGCGCGCCAACTCGAACAGCATGCGATTGCGCCCCGAAAGCCGTGCCTCGTCACCCTCGAATGCCAGCACCAGGCGCGCTGGCGCGTCGTCCAGGTCGGGATCGGTATCGGCCGCCATCGCCTGCTTGCCGGCAATCCACCACTCAAACTCAAGCCGCTCCACCTGTTGCGGCAGCAGCGTCAGTTGCCGGCGCCACAAGCTGGCTGACTCTTGCGCCTGCGCCAGCACACAAGCCTGGCCCGCCCGCTGCCCCAGCGAATACTGCGTGGCGCGCTTGCCCGGTAGCTCGCGCGCCGACCAGTCCTGCAAGCCCGCGAGCGGCCGCGCGCCCTGCTGCGCCGGCTGCACATGCGAGCAAGCCGCCAGACACAGGGCAGCAGCCACCGCGAGTAGGGATCTAGCCATGGACGTACAACTCCGGTTCGGACGCAACCTGTCAACCCTAGGCCACGCGCAGAAACCCGCCGCCAATTTGGTCACGGCTTGCAGCGGCCAAGAAAAACAGGCCGCACAAGGCGGCCTGCAACGTGACGGGCATCACGCCCAACCCTTCAAACTCAGAAACGGTGACGCAGACCCACCGTGTAGCCATCGCGCTTGGTAGCGCCGTTGGCCAGGGTCAGATTGCCGCTGATCTTGGTGTGATCCAGTTCCAGGTAGGCATCGGTACGCTTGGAGAAGGCGTAGTCGGCGACGAAGGCGAAGAAGTCACCCTTGCCATTGCCGGCGGCCACATAGCCGGTCTGCTTCGCGTTCCAGTATTGCGCGCCCAGGTTCAGCTGAGGCGTCAGCTGGTAGGTGCCACCAACGCTCCACATATCGCGATGCTCGCCCAGCGCGGCGGCGGCGTTCAGTGCGCCGACGATGGAGCCTGCCAGGGTCGCGTTGGTCACGGCGCTGAAGCCGGCTTCGAACTTGTTGCGCGCCCAGCCGGCATTCAGGTACCAGGGGCCGCTGGTCCAGGCACCACCGATGGTGGTGGCCTTGACGCTCTTGCCGGCCGCATCCTTCAGGTCCAGATAAGCGCCTGCGACGGCGAACTCACCCACGGCATAGCGGAGCAGTCCACCCATGGACTTGCCGGCACCGCCCTCACCTGCGCTGGCCTGCGCCTCGGCGCGGAAGCCGCCGACTTCGATCAGGTACTTGACCATGTTGTCGTTGCGCGCGCCGAGCGAGAAGCCGATCTCAGGCTTGTAGATCTCGGCATAGGGCGAGTACTTGAACGAGGCGTAGGTGGCGGTCACCGCATCGAACAGCACGTTGTACTGGCGACCCAGGGTGATGCGACCGAAGCTGCTGGACTGAATGCCCACCCAGGACTGGCGCCAGAAATCGGCAGCAGCCACCGCGCCGGTATCGGACAGCAGACGATGCTCCAAATTGGCGATGCCCTTCAGGCCACCACCCATGTCTTCGGTAATGTTGATGCCCAGACGGCTTTGCGACATGCCGCCGGGAGCCAGGGTAGACAACGAAGAGCCCTTGCTGGCGGCATTCGGGCCGGCGTTCGTGGTGTAGCGAGCACCTGCATCAATGATGCCGTACAGGGTCACGCTCGACTGCGCATAGGCGGCACCCACGCTGCTGGCGAGGAGTCCCAAAACCAAGGTTGCCTTCTTCATCTCTATGTCTCCTGGTTAGAAAAATACCTATCGCTATTGTGGTGTGGCCCTAGGGATTCGGCCCCGCCCTGTTGCACCGATCCAACGGGAAATAACCCTGTCTCGGCGGCGACAGTTGCGCCATCGCAAACGAAAAAGGCCACCTTGCGGTGGCCTTGCAGCAAGGCGCCGAAGCGCCCAATCTGTTGATCAGAAGCTGTGGCGAATGCCCACGTCGGCGCCACGCGAGGTGCCGCCGGCATTGACCGCATTGCCGCCCGCGACCACGAACTTGGCAACGCCTTCGTTCTTGATCTGCGACAGGGTGGCGTAAATGGTCGTGCGCTTCGACAGGATGTGGTTGTAGCCCAGCGCGAACAGCTTGGCATCGCCGGCAACCTTGCCCAGTTCGGCAGCGTTGTTGGCATTGGCATCGGCGTAGGAGAACAGCAGCTCGCCCGAGCCCACCGGCACCACGGCGCCGACTTGCCACCACGACTGCTTCAGCGACGCGAACTTGTTCTGGCCCAGCATCACCGAGGCCTTGGCCACGCCGAAGTCGTACGAACCGGCAACGACGCCGAGCTTGTACTTGTTGCTGTCGACACCGCCGACGCTGTAAGCAGCGGCCACATGGACGGGGCCGGCCTTGTAGCCGAGGCGACCGGACATGGTCTTGTTGCCATCGGTCGCTGCACCTTCGCCGGCCGCCACGTCGGCACCGCCGTACACGCCACCCAGATCGCCAGGCAGCACGTAGCCGACTTGGTTGTCGGCACGGTTAGGCACGCCAGCCTTCGAGCCCAGGCCCGAGAAGATGGCGGTCACGGCACCGGTACCGGTGGTCGAATAGGGGTCGAAATCGTCGATCGTCAGGCGAGCCGCGATCTTGTGACGGCCCAGGCGCACTTCACCGAAGGCGCCCGACAGGCTCACCGTGGCGCGGCGGCCCCAGAAACGCGATGCATCCACCGAGCCGGCGTCCGGCGACAGCGCGCCTTCCAGCCAGAAGCTGGCCTTCAGGCCGCCACCCAGGTCTTCCACGCCACGCACGCCCAGACGGCTGCTCGAGCGGCCGTCCGACGACAGCGTGTTGACGGTGCCGGCAGCGCCCTTGACTTGGCGCACGCCAACGTCAACGAGGCCGAACAGGGTCACCGACGATTGCGCCGAGGCGGTGCCGACCAGCGAGCCCAGCACAGCCAGAGCGATCAGGGATTTCTTCATTGGGTTCTCCAAAATTGAACAAGAGGTCTCGGCCTGCAAAGCCAAACATCCGGCCGACCGAGCCAACCTCCGCAGCGGAAGTTGCGCCTATTGCACCAGAGCCCGGCGGCCCTGGCCATAAACGGCATGCAAATTGGGGCCTTCCGTTGCCGGAGGGCAACGTCTCGCAAGCATAAAAAACCTGTCACAAAACTCAGGCAAATCCCGCAAAGGAAAACCCTCAACAGGGGTTGTGGCGGCTACCGGGCTCGTACACTGCCTGCCATGAGCCCACGCTAGACACCATGCCCCGCCTCAGCATGAACCCCGCCGCCCACCTCAACTTCGCCGACCGACTGATCTCGTCGGCCGACCACGCCTTGCGTACCATGACCGGCGCACATGCCGGCCGCCGGCCCTCGCCTGCGGCGGGGCTCAAAGCCGAGCTGTCGGACGAAGACGGCCAACTCGCGGGCGCGCTGATGCGCGTCAATCATGTCGGCGAGGTCTGTGCACAGGCGCTCTACCGTTCGCAAGCACTCGTGACCAGCGATGCGACCCTGCGCCACCACTTCGAGCGCGCCGCCGAGGAAGAGGTAGACCATCTGGTGTGGACGCGTCAGCGCCTGGCCGAGCTGAACGCCCACAGCAGTTACCTGACCCCGCTTTGGTATGCCGGCGCCTTCGGCATCGGCGTGGCGGCCGGACTGCTGGGCGACCGGCTGAGCCTGGGCTTTGTGGTCGAGACGGAGCGGCAGGTGGAGGCCCATCTCGCCAGCCATCTGGATCGCCTGCCCGCCGCCGACCGGCCCTCCCGGGCGATTGTGGCCAAGATGCAGCAGGAAGAAGCCGCCCATGCGGAAGAGGCCATGCAGGCCGGCGCGCTCGAATTGCCCGCGCCGGTCCGCGGCCTGATGCGTCTGGCGGCACGCGTCATGACGCGCACCGCTCACCATATCTAGACCTCGACGAGTTCCACCGAGGTCGTGATCTCGGCCGTCTTGCCCAGCATGATGCTGGCCGAGCAGTATTTCTCGTGCGACAGAGCCACCGCACGCTCCACCACCGCCTTATTGAGGCCGCGGCCCTGCACCACGAAATGCATATGTATCTTCGTGAAGACCTTGGGCTCGATGGCCGCACGCTCGGCGCTGAGTTTGACCTGGCAGCCGCGCACGTCGTGCCGACCGCGTTTGAGAATCAGCACCACGTCATAGGCGGTGCAGCCGCCGGTGCCGGCCAACACCGTTTCCATCGGGCGCGGGGCCAGATTGTGTCCGCCGCCGTCAGGCGCGCCGTCCATGGTCAGCAAGTGACCGCTGCCGGTCTCGGCCACGAAAGCCATGCCTTGCTCGCCCATCCAATTGATCGTGCATTCCATCCTGCGCTCCGGTCGGGATCGTCTATCTAGAGAACTTCCTCCAATGCCAGCACGCAAATTTATTGCGATGCAACATGGCCTGGTCGTAGAATTCTAAGCAAGCCAGCCAATCCAAGCGCAAACGTATGCGGACTGTGTGTTGACTGGCACCTTTTGTCTCCTCCACCGCCTCCATGGTGGATTCAGCCCGAGGCCTCACGGCCCCGGGCTTTTTTTCGCCCTGACGCGGTGAAAAGGCCGGGCCAGACCCCTGACTTATGATGGTGCACTGCAACAGCTTCACGCATTGGAGAGCATTCATGCCAGGCCCCGCCAAGTCGCGCAACCCCAAGCAGCCGCCCATGCCCGCGCTGATTCCCGCGGACAACAGCTATCTGCAGCGCATTCTGAATGCCAAGGTGTACGACGTCGCGATCGAGACCTCGCTGGATCCGGCCAAGAACCTCTCCAAGCGCCTGGGCAACAAGGTGCTGCTGAAGCGCGAGGACCAGCAGCCCGTGTTCTCCTTCAAGCTGCGCGGCGCCTACAACAAGATGGTGCATCTGAGCCGCGAACAGCTCGACAAGGGCGTGATCTGCGCCTCCGCCGGTAACCATGCCCAGGGTGTGGCGCTGTCGGCCAGGAAACTGGGTTGCCGCGCCGTCATCGTGATGCCGGTGACCACGCCCAAGGTCAAGATCGACGCGGTGCAAAGCCATGGCGGTGAGGCGGTGCTGTTCGGCGACTCCTATAGCGACGCCTACGGTCATGCCCTCGAGCTTGAGAAGGCCCAGGGCCTCACCTTCGTCCACCCCTTTGACGACCCCGATGTGATCGCCGGCCAGGGCACCGTCGCGGTGGAACTGCTGCGCCAGCACCAGGGGCCGATCGACGCCATCTTCGTCGCCATCGGCGGCGGTGGCCTGATCTCGGGCGTCGCCGCCTACATCAAGGCGGTGCGGCCGGAGATCAAGGTGATCGGCGTGCAGACCAAGGACTCGGACGCGATGGCACGCTCGGTGAAGGCCGGCAAGCGCGTGCAGCTGGCCGATGTGGGCCTGTTCTCGGATGGCACGGCCGTCAAGCTGGTGGGCGAGGAGACCTTCCGCATCACGCGCGCGCTGGTGGACGACTTTGTGCTCGTCGACACCGATGCCGTCTGCGCCGCCATCAAGGACGTGTTCGAAGACACTCGCAGCATCCTGGAACCGGCCGGCGCCCTGGGCGTGGCCGCGGTGAAGCAGTACGTGAAGGACAAGGGCTGCAAGGGCCAGACCTTCATCGCCATCACCTGCGGTGCCAATATGAACTTCGACCGCCTGCGCTTCGTGGCCGAGCGCGCCGAGGTGGGTGAGCAGCGCGAGGCGCTGTTCGCCGTCACCATCCCGGAGGAGCGCGGCAGCTTCAAGCGCTTCTGCGAGCTGATCGGGCCGCGCAGCGTGACCGAGTTCAACTACCGCATCTCGGACGCCGAGCGCGCCCATGTGTTCGTGGGCCTGGCGGTGCACAAGCGCGACGAGGCCGACAAGCTGGCGCGCACGCTGGAGAAACAGGGTTTCGCCACCGAAAACCTCACCGACAACGAGCTCGCCAAGCTGCACATCCGCCATATGGTGGGTGGCCGCACCGAGCTGGCACGCAACGAGCGCCTCTACCGCTTCATCTTCCCCGAGCGCCCGGGCGCGCTGATGCGCTTCCTCTCCAGCATGCATCCGAACTGGAACATCAGCCTGTTCCACTACCGCAACCAGGGCGCCGACTACGGCCGCATCCTGGTGGGCATCCAGGTGCCGCGCGGCGACAACGCGGCGCTGCGCGAATTCCTGGAGACGCTCAACTACCCCTTCGTGGACGAGACCAACAACCCGGTATACCGCCTCTTCCTGCGCTGACGCGCTGCCCGAGAAGGGCATTTGCCGATATGTTTGTGTGAGAGATCGCACAGAATAGGCAGCCTGGCGAGCGCAAGCTGCCGCACCGGCCTCCCATGTCCATCCACCAATCGCTGATTTCACCCACCGCCAATCCCGACCTCGAGCGTTCGCTGCGCGAGCGCATCGAGCGCTCGGCCGCGTTGAGCGGTGGGCTGGGCGAGCTGGAGCCCTTGGCCGTGCGGCTGGGCCTGATCCAGAACACCCTCACGCCGCGCTTCCGCGACCCCACCCTGGCGCTGTTCGCCGCCGACCATGGCCTGGCCGTGGACGGCATCGGCAAGCTGCAGGGCCGCACCACGCGCGAGCACGCCTTGCTGGCGCTGCAGAATCGCCTGCCCTGCGCGGTGTTCGCGCGCCTGCAGGGCATGCAGCTGAGCGTGGTGGACTGCGGCATTGCCGAATCGCTGCCACCCCACCCGCGCCTGCTGGCGCGCAAGATCGCGCATGGCACGCGGAACTCGCGCGTGGGCCAGGCGATGAGCATGGAACAGGCGCATGCCGGCGTACGCGTGGGCATGGAGATTTCCGACAACCTGAGCGGCAATGTGCTGGCCTGCGCGGCCCTCGGCCAGGGCGCCGACGAGGCCGGTGCCCTGATCCTCTCGCGGCTGGTGGACATGCCGGTGCGCGAGCTGGTGGTGTCAGGGCCCGATATGCGCCAGGACGATCTGGCCCATCTGCTGGTGGTCCTGCACAGCGCCCAGGGCCGGCACCGCGACGTCAGCGATCCGATGGAAGTGCTGGCCGCCTTCGGTGGTTTCGAGACCGCCGTGATGGTGGGCGCCATGCTGGTGGGTGCCAGCAAGCGTCATCTGATCCTGGTGGACGGCATCGCCGCCTGTGCCGCGCTCAAGGTCGCGGCCATGATCGCGCCGCCGGTGACGGACTACGCGGTGTTCTGCCGCAGCAAGACGCATCGCGGCCTCGACGAGGCCTTCGCCCTCTTCCACGCCTCGGCCCTGCTGGAGCTGGGCATGGAGGCGGCCGACGGTACCGGCTCGGCGCTGGCCTGGCCGCTGATACGCAGCGCCGCGGCCCTGCTCACCGAGGTGCGGGACTTCGGCGAGGGCCCGCCCACCACCCGCCCCAACCAGCTGGCCGTCGCGTCATCGCGTTTCTAGGCCTTGCTGCAAGGGCTGGCGCAGCGGCACCGAGTTCGGCTCCGGCGCATTCGGCAGCGGCACGGACTGCATGGGCGGCAGCGGCATATTGCCCACCGCCAGCGGCGGCGGCCCGCCATTGCCGATCGGCGGCCCGTTGCCCGCATTCCCTCCCAGGATCACCGGCGATGGCGCCGCCACCGGCAGCGTGCCCGCGGCCGCCTCGGTGGGCGGCGCGAGCTGCAGCGAGAACGCCGGCACGCCGGCGCGGCCCAGGGTCACGCTGCGGGCCTCCACCGCCAGCAGGCTGTATTCGCCGTCCAGCATCGCCCCCACCCGCACCGTGCGCGGCGGGCCGCCGTCCACCGTCAGCAGGGCCACGCCCTCGCCGGCATTCCAGGCGCCCGCGCGCTTGGGCGCCACCACGCCCAGCAGCTTGAAGCGGCTCTCGGCCGCCGGCTGGGCCGGCGTTTCGGCCGGCTCGCTGGCGCTGGCGCCGAACAAGCGGCTCAGGTCGGCCTGCACCACGCCGCGGTCGCCGGCGCTGAGCGCGCCGGCCGGTGTCGGCATGGCACTCGGGCCGAGTTTGAGCAGCCAGTAGCCGCCGCTGCAGGCCAGCAGCCCCCACATGAGTAAAGCCATCGTTCGCGCAAGCATGAGCCGATTATGATTCAAGCGACATCCGGTACCGGCCACTGGCATCATGCCGGTCAACACCTGACCCCACTTCAAGGCTTACGGCCTATCACCATGCATAGACCTCAACCTCTCGGCCTGCGCCAGCGCGGCTTCACCTTGATTGAACTGCTGGTGGTGCTGGTCATCATCGGCGTGCTGGCCGCGCTGATCGTGCCCAATGTGCTGAACCGCGCCGACGACGCCCGCGTCACCGCCGCGCGCACCGACGTCAACAACCTGATGCAGGCGCTCAAGCTCTACAAGCTCGACAACCAGCGCTACCCCACCGCCGAGCAGGGCCTGGAGTCGCTGGTGCGCAAGCCCACCAGCGGGCCCACGCCGCCGAACTGGAAGCCCTATGTGGAAAAGCTCCCCAATGATCCCTGGGGTCGTCCCTACCAGTACGCCAACCCGGGCGTGAAGGGTGAAATCGATGTCTACAGCTTCGGCGCTGACGGACGTGCCGGCGGCGAAGGCAACGACGCGGACATTGGCTCCTGGCAATAAGCCCCGGCCAGGCAGCGCGCGCGGCTTCAGCCTGATCGAGTTGCTGGTGGTGGTCGCGCTGATCGCGATCGCCGCCGCCACCGTCACCATGGCGATGCGCGACCCCGCCGAGGCACAGCTGCAGCGCGAGGCCGAGCGCCTCGCCGCCCTGCTCGAGACCGCACGCGCCGAGGCGCGCGCGGCCGGCCTGAGCGTGAGCTGGCGGCCGGTGCGCGACGCCTCGGGCGACGATTTCCG
Source organism: Roseateles sp. FW301-B2 (assembly GCF_058788955.1). Classification (NCBI taxonomy): domain Bacteria; kingdom Pseudomonadati; phylum Pseudomonadota; class Betaproteobacteria; order Burkholderiales; family Sphaerotilaceae; genus Roseateles; species Roseateles sp. FW301-B2. The sequence goes on along the minus strand of NZ_JBYTBE010000004.1, from coordinate 141,295 downwards.
CTTCCAGGGCCTGCCGGCCCGCATCGCCCTGCCCAGCCGCTGGCTGGGCGCGCCGGTCGGGGTGGACATCCAGCGCGCCACGGCGCTGGTGCTGGGCCCCGAGCCGCTGATTGGCGCGCAGAGCGTGCTGCTGCGCCTTGGCCAGGAGCGCATCTGGGTGACCACCGACGGCATGGGCCCCTTCGAGGTGCGCCATGACGGTGGCGCTGCGCCATGAGCGCGCGCCAGGCCGCGCGCGGCTTCACCCTCATCGAGGTGCTGGTCTCGCTCACCATCGTGGCCATCACCCTGGGCGCCGGCATCAAGGCGGCGGGCGCCCTGACCGGCAATGCCGAGCGCCTGGCCAAGATCGGCTCGGCCCAGTGGTGCGCCGAGAACCAGCTCACCGAGATGCGCCTGGGCAAGCAGTTCCCCGGCGTGGGCGACAGCGAATTCGCCTGCGAGCAGCTGGGCCTGCATTACCTCGGCCGCCTAGTCGTGCGGCCCACGCCCAACCCCAGCTTCCGGCGCGTCGAGGCGGTGATGCGCGACGCCGAGGGTCAGGTCTTGCTGAGCATCTCCACCATCATGGCGCGCTACTGATGCGGCAGGATCGCGGCTTCACCCTCATCGAAGTGCTGGTGGCCCTGCTCATCATGGCCACCATGGCGGTGATGTCCTGGCGCGGCATCGACGCCATCATGCGCACGCGCGAGGTCAGCCAGGCCAGCCTGGAGCGCAGCGCGCGCCTGCAGACCGTGCTGGCGCAATGGGAGCAGGACCTGCACGCGGTGCAGGACAGCGGCCGCGTCCCGCCCCTGGCCTTCGACGGCTCCACCCTGCGCATCACCCGCACCCATGCCCAGGGCCTGCAGGTGGTGGCCTGGAGCCTGCGCAACGGCCAGCTCTACCGCTGGGCCGGCGCGCCCGCCGCCACGCAATCGGCGCTCAACGAGAGCTACCAGCGCAGCCTGCAGGCCTGGGCCCAGGACGCCGGCCAGCTGCGCGCGCTGGAGGGCTTGGCCGGCTGGCAGCTCTACTACTACCGCGTGAATGCCTGGACCAATGCGCAATCCAGCGGCGATGTGCAGGCGCCCGGCCCGGCTGCGTCGGGCGCTGGTGGCAGCCAGCCCCTGCCCAGCGGCGTGCGCGTGATCCTGCAATTCGCGCCCGGCAGCGGCTTCGGCGGACCGCTGACGCGCCAGGTACTGCTGGAGCCCGGCACATGAGGCCCCTGCAACGGATGGGCCGGCAAGCCGGGGCGGCCCTGCTCACCGCGATGCTGATCGTGGCGATGGTAAGCAGCCTGGCGGCCGGCATGGTGTGGCGCCAGTACCGCGCGGTGCAGATCGAGGCGGCCGAGCGCGCGCGTGCCCAGGCCAGCTGGATCCTGCGCGGCGCGCTCGACTGGGCGCGCCTGATCCTGGCCGAGGATGCGCGCCGCGTCGGCAACGAGCCCGAAACCGACCATCTGGGCGAGCCCTGGGCCGTGCCCCTGGCCGAGGCCCGCTTGAGCACCTTTCTGGCGGCCGACAAGGGCAATGCCGACGACGGCCCGGAGGCCTTTCTGTCCGGCAGCATCCACGACGCCCAGGCCCAGTACAACCTGCGCAACCTGGTCGTCAGCGACCCGAGCTCGCCCGGCGCCGCCCAGGAGCTGGCCACGCTGGTGCGGCTGTGCGAGAGCGCCGGCCTCAGCAACGACGTGGCCGCGCTGCTGGCGCAGAAGCTGCGCCTGGCCTTTGCCAAGAACGAGGACAACAGCGACGGCCTGCTGCAGCCGAAGAGCCTCGCCCAGCTGAGCTGGCTGGGCCTGCAGCCCGAGAGCGTGGAACGCCTGCGTCCCTGGGTCACCCTGCTGCCCACCGCCACCCCGGTGAACGTGAACACGGCGCCGCGCGAGGTGATCGCGGCGGTCTTCAACACCGACCTCGCCACCGCCGAGCGCGTCGTGCAGGCGCGCAAGGCCGCGCCGCTGCGCAGCATCGAAGAGTTGCGCGCCTACCTGCCGCCCAATGTGCCGCTGAGCAACGAGCGCGCCGCGGTGAAGACCGACTACTTCATCGTGATGGGCCGCCTGCGCCTGGACGAGCGCGTGCTGGAAGAGCGCTCGCTGGTGCGGCGTGTCGGCCGCGAGATCCAGGTCTTGAGCCGCGAACGTGTCAATCTGGTGCTGGAGGGTTCGCGATGAGCCAGCCACCCGGGATAGCCTCCTAGAATGCCGCACCGAGACCATCGTCCATGAGCACCCTCCTCATCTATTTGCCCACGCGCAGCCGCTTGCGCACACAGGCGCGCCCGCCCGGCCCGGGCGAGGGGCTGCCGCGTGGCGAGCAGGGCCCGGAATACGACTACCTCTACAGCGACGACGGCCTGAGCCTGGCCTCGGAGGGCCGGCGCCCTGCCGGCCAACTGCCCAAGGCCGACAACGTGGTGGCCCTGGTCGGCGACGCCGAACTCAGCTGGCACCAGCTGCAGCTGCCCAGGGCCAAGGGCAAGCGCCTGCGCGCCGCCCTGGCCGGGCAGATGGAGGATCTGCTGCTGGACGACCCCGAGGGCCTGCACTTCGCCATCGAACCCGAGGCCATGGGCGGCGACCATGCCTGGGTGGCGGTGCTGGCGCGCGCCTGGTTGAGCGAGCACCTGGCCGCGCTGGACCAGGCCCATGTCGCGGTGGACCGTGTGCTGCCCCTGTCCTGGCCCGATGCCAGTGCGCAGGGCCATTTCTTTGGCATCGCCGATGCGCCCGACAGCGAGGCGCTCGCGCTGCGCTGGAGCGCCGCCGATGGCGTCAGCACCCTGCGGCTGGAGGGCAGCTTTGCCCGCAACCTGTTTGCGCCCGGCGTGGTGCAGGCGGCGCGCTGGAACGCCGAGCCCGAGCTGGCCGCCGCCGCCGAACGCTGGCTGGGCACCACCGTGAGCCCGCAGACCGCGGCCCAGCGTGCCCTCGCCGCCCTGCAATGCCCCTGGAATCTGCGCCAGTTCGAGCTGGCACCGCGCACGCGCGGCCTGCGCGCGGTGCGCCAGCTGGTGCGCGCCTTTCTGCATCGCCAGTGGCGCCCGGTACGCTGGGCCCTGGCGGGCCTGCTGCTGGTGCATCTGCTGGGCCTGAACCTGTGGGCCTGGCAGCAGCGCGGCCTGCTGGAGGCGCGGCGCGCCGAACTCAGCCACATCCTCACGCGCAGCCACCCGCAGGTACGCGCGGTGCTGGACGCGCCGATCCAGATGCAGCGCGAGACCGATCTGCTGCGCGCCAGCGCCGGCCGCCCCGGCGACCAGGATCTGGAAACCCTGCTGGCCGCCGCCGCCACCGCCTGGCCGGGCGACCGCGGGCCGCTGGAAGCGCTCTCCTTCGAAACCGGCCGGCTGATGATTTCGGCCAATGGCTGGAGCGAGGCGCAGATCCAGACCTTCAAGAAACAACTGCAGAGCGAGGGCTGGCAGCTCGAGCTCAACGACGGCCGCATGAGCCTGAGTCGCGCCAACCAGGGAGGCCGCCCATCATGACGCCAGGTTTGCACCGCAGCCGTTCCAGCGACGGGCCACTGGCCCAGTTGCGCCAACAGTTGGCGCCGCTGGTCAGCGCCTGGCAGGGGCTCGGGCCGCGCGAGCGCCTGGGCGCCCAGGCCGCCGGGCTGACGCTGGCGCTGCTGCTGTTCTGGCTCATCGCGGTGGCACCGGCGCTGCGTACCCTGCGCAGCGCGCCGGCCCAGCTCGATGCGGTGGAAGCCCAGCTGCAGGACATGCAACGCCTGGCACAGGAAACCCGCGAGCTGCGCGAGCTGCCGGCCGTGCCGCTGAGCCAGGCCACCGAGGCGCTCAAGGCCGCGAGCGACTATCTGGGCGCGTCCGCCTCGCTCAACATCACCGCCGATCGCGCCGTGCTGACGCTCAAGGGCGTCAGCAGCGAAGCCCTGCAGGCCTGGCTCACCGAGGTGCGCAGCGCCGCGCGCGCCCGCCCGGTGGAGGCGCAGCTGCAGCGCGGCCCGAATGGTTTCAACGGCAGCATCGTGCTGAGCCTGGGAGGTCCGACATGAAGGCGCTCAGCCTGCGCGCCGCCAGGCCGCCCGCCGAGCCCGGTGCGCGTGCGCGCTACGGCATCGGCCTGCGCTGGCCGCTGATCGGTGCCCTCATCGGCACGCTGGTGGCGCTGATCGCCTTCGCCCCCGCCAGCTGGCTGGCGCGCGGCCTGGCCAGCGCCACGCAGGAGCAGCTGCTGCTGACCGACACGCGCGGCACCGTCTGGCAGGGCAGCGGCGTGCTGGTGCTCTCGGGCGGCGCCGGCAGCCGCGACTTCAGCGCCCTGCCCGGGCGGCTCGAATGGTCGCTGGGTCTGCAGCAGCTGGGTTTGATCCTGCGGCTGCGCCAGGCCTGCTGCCTGAATGGCGAAATGCAGCTGCTGCTGCAGCCCGGCTTCGGACACCTGGCCATCAGCGTGCCGGCACAGGGCGACTGGCAGGCGCGCTGGCCGGCCGCCTGGCTGAGCGGCCTGGGCACGCCCTGGAACACCTTGCAGCTGAGCGGCTCCGTGCGCCTCACCACGCGCGAGTTGCGCCTGGACTGGGTGCAGGGGCGCTGGCGCCAGAGCGGTGCCATCCAGCTCGATTTCATCAACCTCGCCTCGCGCGTCGCCACGCTCGCGCCGCTGGGCAGCTACCGCCTCAACATCAGTGGCGATCCCGCCAGCGGCGCCTCCCAGCTGCAGCTCAGCACCATGGAAGGCGCGCTGCTGCTGAACGGCTCGGGCACGCTGGGCGGTGCCGCCAAGGCGCGCTTTCTCGGCGAGGCCAGTGCCGCGCCGGGACGCGAGGCGGCACTCAACAACCTACTGAACATCATCGGGCGGCGCAATGGTGCGCGCTCGGTCATCTCGATCGGATGAGCATGAACAAGCAGCAGCGCAAACGCACGCACGCAAGACCCATGGCGCTGACGCTGGCCACCGCCGTGCTGCTGGGCACGCCGGCCGTCGGCCTGCAGGCCCAGGCCCGCCCGCAAAGCCCGGCGCTCAAGGCCAGCACGCCGGTGACGCTGAACTTCGTCAACGCCGACATCGAGGCGGTGACGCGCGCCATCGCGGTGATGCTGGACAAGCAGATCATCGTCGACCCGCGCGTCAAGGGCACGATCACGCTCTACAGCGAGCAGGCCCTGTCGGTGCGCGAGGCCTATCTGAACTACCTGGCCGCGCTGCGCGGCCTGGGCTTCACGGTGGTGGAGAACACCGGCCTGCTGAAGGTGGTGCCCGAGGCCGATGCCAAGCTGCAGTCCGGCACCGTCACGGTGGGCGAGGGCAACCAGCGCGGCGACCAGATCATCACGCAGATCTTCATGCTGCAGCATGAGAACGCCAACAACCTGGTGGCGGTGCTGCGGCCCCTGATCAGCCCCAACAACACCATCAATGCCAACCCGGGCAACAACAGCCTGGTGATCACCGACTACGCGGAAAACCTGCAGCGCCTGGGCAAGATCATCGGCGCCATGGACACCTCGGCCAGCACCGATATCGAGATCGTCACGCTCAAGCATGCGGTGGCCTCGGACATCGCCGCCCTGGTGCAGAAGCTCGCCGACGGCGGCGGTGTCGGCTCGGCCGTGGTGCCCGGCCAGAGCACGGGCGGGCTGACGGTGCTGGCCGATCCGCGCAGCAATGCGCTGATCCTGCGCGCGCCCAACCCGGCACGCCTGGCCGGCGTGCGCGCCATCATCGACAAGCTGGACCAGCCCAGCGCCGTCGGCAACGCGGCGGGCAATATCCGCGTGGTCTATCTGAAGAACGCCGATGCGGTGAAGCTCGCCACCGTGCTGCGCGCCGCCTTCAGCAGCGGCGCCGGCGGCGCCACCGGCGGCGGCAGCAGCAGCGGCTCGGGGCTCGGCAGCAGCCCGCTCACCGGCTCGCAACAGCAGAGCAATACCGCCACCAACACCGGCGCAGGCGCCACCACCGGCGTCAGCACCGCGGCCACCACCCCGGTGGGGGCCTCACCCACACCCTCTACCGGCGGCTTCATCCAGGCCGACCCCTCGACCAACTCGCTCATCATCACCGCGGCCGAGCCGCTGTACCGCCAGATCCGCGCCGTCATCGACCAGCTCGACGGCCGCCGCGCCCAGGTCTATGTGGAATCGATGATCGTCAAGGTCGACGCCAGCAAGGTGGCCGACTTCGGCGTGCAATGGCAGAACCTGTTCGGCAACAAGGGCGACAGCACGATCTCCGGCCTGGGCACCAATTTCGGCAGCGGCAACTCCAACATCCTCAACCTCAGCGCCGCCACCGCGGGTGGCCGCACCACCGCCGGCACGGCGATCTCGGCGGGCGGCATTCCGACCGGCCTGAACGTCGGCGTGCTGAAGAAGATCGGCGACTTCTACACGCTCGGCGCGATCGCCAACTTCCTGGAGCAGCAGACCGGCGCCAACATCCTCTCGACACCGAATCTGGTGGCGCTGGACAACGAGGAAGCCAAGATCGTGATCGGCCAGAACGTGCCCTTCGTGACCGGCTCCTTCACCAACACCGGCGCCGGCACCGGCGGCACGGTCAACCCCTTCCAGACCATCGACCGCAAGGACGTCGGCCTGACGCTGCGCATACGCAGCCAGATCGGCGAGGGCGGCGCGGTGCGCATGACGGTCTACCAGGAAAATTCCTCGGTGGTGCCCAGCTCCACCACCTCCTCCGGCCCCACCACCGACAAGAGCTCGATCGAGACCACCGTGGTGGTGGACGACGGCTCCATCATGGTGCTGGGCGGCCTGCTGAAGGACGAATACACCGATGGCGAGGACAAGGTGCCCGGCCTGGGCAGCATCCCCATCATCGGCAATCTGTTCAAGAGCGAGAACCGCAAGCGCGTGAAGACCAATCTGATGGTGTTCCTGCGGCCCATCGTGATGCGCTCGCAGGACGCGGCCGACCGGCTCACGCTGGACCGCTACGAGGCCATCCGCGCCACCCAGCAGCAGGCCCAGCCCAAGGAGAGCATGCTGCTGCCCAATACCGGCGCGCCGGTGCTGCCCGAGTCGCCCAAGACCAGCGTGATCACCACGCCGGTGCGCCGCGGCGCCCCCGAGCAACCCTGAGTGCGGGCGAGAACCAGCATGGCCACCCGCCACCCCCTGCCCTACGCCTACGCCAAGGCCGCCAATGTGCTGCTGGAGGACGACGGCAACCAGCTCGTGCTGTGGGCCACGCCCGAGGTGAGCCTGGCCACGCTCTCCGAGGTGCAGCGCGTCTACGCGGTGGACCGCTTCGAGGGCATGGCCGCCGCGGCGCTCACCGAACGCATCAACGCCGCCTATGCCGGCAGCGAGTCCAGCGCCGCCATGGTGGTGGGCGAGGTGGAGAGCGCGGTGGACCTCTCGCGCATGATGCAGGACCTGCCCGCGGTGGAAGACCTGCTGGAGGCCGCCAACGACGCGCCCATCATCCGCATGCTCAACGCGCTGCTGACCCAGGCCGCCAAGGATGGTGCCAGCGACATCCACATCGAGCCCTACGAGCGCGCCAGCTCGGTGCGCTTTCGCGTCGACGGCACGCTGCGCGAGGTGGTGCAGCCCAACCGCGGCCTGCATGCCGCGCTGATCTCGCGCCTGAAGATCATGGCCGAGCTGGACATCGCCGAGAAGCGCCTGCCGCAGGACGGCCGCATCTCGCTGCGCATCGGCGGCCGCGCCATCGATGTGCGCGTCTCCACCCTGCCCTCGGCGCATGGCGAGCGCGCGGTGCTGCGCCTGCTCGACAAGACCGAATCCAAGTTCACGCTGGAAGGCCTGGGCATGGACGGCGACGTGCTGAACGCCTTCAAGCGCCAGGTGCAGCAGCCGCACGGCATCGTGCTGGTGACCGGCCCCACCGGCTCGGGCAAGACCACCACGCTGTATGCCTCGCTGCAGACCGTCGACACCAGCACCACCAATGTGCTGACGGTGGAAGACCCGATCGAGTACGAGCTGCCGGGCATCGGCCAGACCCAGGTCAACGCCAAGATCGACCTCACCTTTGCGAAGGCCCTGCGCGCCATCCTGCGCCAGGACCCGGACGTCATCATGATCGGCGAGATCCGCGACTTCGAGACCGCGCAGATCGCCATCCAGGCCTCGCTGACCGGCCACCTGGTGCTGGCCACCTTGCACACCAATGACGCGCCCAGCGCCGTCACGCGCCTGATCGACATGGGCGTGGAACCCTTCCTGCTCAGCTCCAGCCTGCTGGGCGTGCTGGCCCAGCGCCTGGTGCGCAAGCTCTGCCCCGTGTGCAAGCGCCGCGACGATGCGGGGCGCTACCACCCGGTCGGATGCGAGGCCTGCAGCAACAGCGGCTACAAGGGCCGCACCGGCGTCTACGAGCTGATGGTGGCCAATGACGAGGTGCGCCATCTGGTACACAGCCGCGCCGAGGAACGCGAGCTGTTCCAGGCCGCCCAGGCGGCCGGCCTGCGCTCGATGCGCGAGGACGGCGAGCGCCTGGTGGCCGCCGGCATCACCTCGGCCGAAGAGGTACTGCGGGTGACTCGCGAGTAAGCCCCAGCCATGGCCGCCTACAAGTACGAAGCGCTCAACGCCGCGGGCCGCAGCACCCAGGGCATCATCGAGGCCGACAACCCGCGCAGCGCGCGCGCGCAGCTGCGCGGCATGGCGCTCACGCCGCTGAGCGTGCAGCAGGTGCAGCAGCATGGCGCCGAGGGGGGCAGCAACCGCTTCAGCAGCCGCGTCTTCGGCGCCACCGCGCTGGCGGTCTGGACGCGCCAGCTGGCCGGCCTGGTGGCCGCCGGCCTGCCGCTGGAGCGCGCCCTCACGGCCCTGGCCGACGAGAGCGAAGACCAGCGCCAGAGGGAGTTGCTGGCGCAGCTGAAGTCCGAGGTGAATGCCGGTTCGCCGTTTGCGCGCGCGCTGGCCAGCGCACCGCGCGAGTTCGACGATGTCTACCGCGCCGTGGTTGCGGCGGGCGAGCAGAGCGGCGCCCTGGGTCCGGTGCTGGAACGGCTGGCCGACGATCTGGAGGAGCGCCAGGCGCTGCGCGGCGAGCTGATCGGCGCGATGGCCTACCCGGCCATCGTCTCGCTGGTGGCCGTCATCATCGTGATCTTCCTGGTCACCTATGTGGTGCCGCAGGTGGCCAGCGTGTTCACCAGCTCCAAGCGCAGCCTGCCCTTTCTGACGGTGGCGATGCTGGCGATCTCCGAGTTCGTGCGCATGTGGGGCTGGGCCATGCTGGCCGGGCTGGTCGGCGCCGGCGTGGCGCTCAAGCTGGCGCTGCGGCGCGAGGCCTTCCGCGAACGCTTCGACGCCGCCACGCTGGGCCTGCCGGTGATCGGGCGGCTCGCGCGCGGCTACAACGCGGCACGCTTTGCCGGCACGCTGGCGATGCTGGCGGGCGCCGGCGTGCCGATCCTGAAGGCCTTGCAGGCGGCGGCCGAGACGCTCTCCAACCGCGCCATGCGCGCCGATGCGCTGGACGCGCTGGTGCAGGTGCGCGAGGGTGCGCCGCTGGGTTCGGCGCTGGCGGGCAAGAAGCGCTTCCCCGGCATCCTCGCGATGTTTGCGCGCCTGGGCGAGCAGACCGGCCAGTTGCCGGCGATGCTGGAGCGCGCCGCGCGCCAGCTGGGCACCGAGGTGAAGCGCCGCGCCATGGCCGCCGCCTCGCTGCTGGAACCGCTGCTGATCGTGGCCATGGGCGGGGTGGTGATGACCATCGTACTAGCGGTGCTGCAGCCCATCATCCAGCTGAACACCTGGGTCAAGTAGGGCGCTGAAACAAACGCAACGCAGCCGCATCGCGGCTGAAGTCTGTTTGCAACCTGGGCTTTCGAAACTGGCCTCCTGCCTCAACCAGGAGTCCCGCATGAACACCCAGCAAGTCCAGCTCGTCCGCAGCAGCTTCGCCCATCTGGCACCGATCGCCGACCGCGTCGCCGCCCTCTTCTACCAACGCCTGTTCGAGCGCAACCCCGAGCTGCGCACCATGTTCCGCGGCGACATGCAGGCCCAGGGCAACAAGCTGATGCAGATGATTGGCGCGGCCGTGGCCCTGCTGGACCAGCCCGAGCACCTCATGCCCGTGCTGCAGAAGCTGGGCCAGCGCCACTACGGCTATGGCGTGCATGCCACGCATTACGACATGGTGGGTGCGGCCCTGCTGCAGACCCTGGATGAAGGCCTCGGGCCCTTGTTCAGCGCACCGGTGCGCGAGGCCTGGATCAGCATGTATGGCCTGGTGGCCAGCACCATGATCAGTGCCGCGCGCCAGGTCGAGCCGGCAGCTGCCTGATCAGCTCAGCACCGCTTCCAGGGCCGCCAGCAGCTCGGCCTTGGCGAAGGGCTTTTCCAGCCTTGCGCAGCCGGTCTGATCGAGGAACTGGCTGGCGCCGGCCGAGAGCGTGTCGCCGGTGACGAACAGCATGCGGCGCGCCAGCGCCGGGTGGCGCTCGCGCACCTCGCGCCACAGCGCCGCGCCATCCATGCCCGGCATGCGCAGATCGCTGACGATGGCATCGAAGCGCGCCTCGGCCAGCAGCTCCAGCGCCACCAGGCCCGAGTCGGCATTCGCCACCTCGTAGCCGGCCGACTCCAGCATCGCGCGCAGCAGCTCGCCGATCTCGACCTCATCGTCCACCACCAGCACGCGTGCCTTGGCCAGGCCGTCCAGCGCGTCCAGGGGCATGGCGGAGCTGGGCGCGGCGGCCTCGCCGCTGACCGGCAGGCTGAGCCGGAAGCTGGCGCCCCCCTGCTCGCCGGACTCCAGCGCCAGATCGCCGCCATGCTCGCGCACGATGGCGCGCGAGACCGACAGGCCCAGGCCCGTGCCCAGGCCCTCGGCCTTGGTGGTGAAGAAGGGGTCGAAGATCTTCTGCCGCAGCGCCGCCGGCACGCCGGGGCCGTTGTCGGCCACGCGCAGCCAGACGCGCGGCTCGCGGCCCTCGCGGCGCGGCTCCAGGCCGCTGGCGATGCGTATGGTCGCGCCGTTCACGCCGGCCAGTGCATGCTGGGCGTTCACGATCAGGTTCAGCACCACCTGGCCCAGCAGGTCGCCGTCGGCGCTGACCTCGGGCATGTCAGCGCCCAGCTGCAGCTGCACCGCCACGCCATGGCTGCGCAAGGTGTAGCCCAGCATCTCGGCGGCGGCGCGTGCCAGGTCATTGACCTGCACCGGCGCGCGCGTGGCGGGGCGTTGGCGCGCCATATTGAGGAAGGTGCGCACGATGCGGCCGCAGCGCTCGGCGGCCTCGCGGATGCGCTGCGCGTCCTGCTGCAGGTCCAGGCCCTCGGTCTTTTCCTCCAGCAGGCTGGCGCGGCCCATCACGATGGCCAGCGGATTGTTCAGCTCATGCGCCACGCCGGCCAGCAGGCTGCCCATGGCGGTGAGCTTCTCGCTCTGGCGCAGCGCATCGCGCTGGCGCTCGATCTGCTCGGCCGCCTGCTGGCGCTCGGTGACGTCGCTGAGCGAGGCGGTGTAGTGCACCAGGCCGTCCAGCTCGGTGCGGAACAGCACCATCTCCACCTGGATCTCGCTGCCGTCGGCGCGCAGCGCCGGCAGCTGCACGCGGCGCCCCATCACGCGCTGCTCGCCACCGCCCGAGACGCGCGCCATGCCGGCGTCGTGCATGGCGCGCAGGCGCTCGGGCACGATCACCTCGCCCACCGGCCGGCCCAGCACCGCCTCGCGCGCATGGCCGAACATGAGCTGCGCGGCCGGGTTGAATTCGACGATGTGGCCGGCCTCGTCGGTGGAGACGATGCCGTTGATGGCATGGTCGATGATGGCGGCCTTGAGCGCCTCGGTCTGGCGCTCCTTGGCCTGCAGCACGCGCTGGCGCTGGAAGGTCTCGGTCACCGCGTCGACCCAACCCTGCCAGCGCTTGCCCAGCTGCGGCGCGGGCAGCTCCTGCTGCTGTGAGAGCGTGCGCAGATAGCCCAGGGCCTTGACCGCCGGACGCACGAAGTTGCGCGTCAGCAGCCATTGGCCGATCACGAAGGTCAGCAGCAGGCCCAGGCCCAGCAAGGCATTGGGCAGCAGGCTGGGCAGGATCTGCGCATACAGCGCCGCGAGCGGCATCGCGTACACATACTGCCAGGGCGAGCCGATGCGCACCGCCGCCACCAGCACCCAGCCCTGGCCATGGTGGACGCCGTCGGGCCCGAACAGCGAGGCATCCAGATCGCTGCGCGCCAGGCCCGCCGGCAGGCGCGATTCGAGCGCCACGCGCACCGGCAGATCGGCCAGGCCCTCGCCCACCGGGGTGCGCAAGGCCTGGGCCGAGTCGGCCAGCACATTGTGTTTGCTGTCGACGATCCAGACCCGGCCGGCCGCGTCACTCCAGCGTTCGGCACGGCGCTGCAGCTCGTCCAGGCGGAAGTCCAGGCTGACCTCGCCGACATAACGCCCGTCCACCACCGCCACGCCGCCATGCGACATCACCAGCTGGCCGTTCAGCTGGCTCACATAGGGTGCGCCCCAGAAACTGATGTCGTTGGGGTCGCGCGCCAGATCGCGGCGCGTGCGTTCGGCCGCCTCGCGGCGCGGCTTGTCGATGGCGCGCAGGCTGCGCTCGCCCATGGACTTGAGCATGCGCTCGGTGGCCACCCAGGGATAACCGAAGGAACTGTTGACCTCGGCGGCGGCGAACCAGGTGCCCTCGAAGCCGGGCGCGCGCAGATGCGCCAGGCGCGCCTGCTCAAGAAAGGCCTGGGCGCGCCGCAGCCAGGCGGGATCGGGCGCGCTGCCGTCCAGGGGGGCCCACCAGAACTGGCCGAAGGCCTCCTTGCTGTCCGCGTCCGCCTGGTCCAGTGACCAGCCATCGGCCGCGCCGTCCAGCTGGCGCGCCTGCAGCGCGCGCGCCAGGCGCGGCCCGCCGTCGGGCGGCTCGTTCCAGCGCAGCTCCAGCATGCGGCGCAGGTCCAACACATGGTCCATGGCCGGGCGCACCACCGCCTCCAGCTCCTGGGCGCGCTCCTGGGCGCGACGCAGCAGCTGGCTCTCGGCATCGCGCACGCGCTGCTGGAACTCCAGCACCGACAGCACCGCCAGCAACAGCAGCATGGGCACCAGCAACAGCCAGAGCTGGCGCCGCGTGGCACGCAGCACCAGTTCCACACCGTCGCGCTCGGTGCCGCGCTCAGTCATTGCGGCACGAACACATAACCCACGTTGCGTACCGTCTTGATCAGCTCGGGCTTGTCGGGGTTGCGCTCGATCTTGCGCCGCAAGCGCATCACGCGCAGGTCGATGGAGCGGTCAAACACATCCCAGCCGCGGTTGTGCGCCTGCTCCATGATCTGGTCGCGGTTCAGCGGCCGGTTCGGGTGGCGGGCGAACAAGAGCAGCAGGTCGTATTCGGCCGCGGTGATCTCGATCTCGCTGCCATCGGCGGCGAAGAGCTTGCGCTGATCCAGGTCGAGCAGGCGCTCACCAAAGCGCACGCGCCGGCCCTCCTCGGGGGCCGCGGCTGGTGGGGCAGCGGCGGCGGCCGGAGCCGGCACCAGCTGGGTGCGCCGCAGCACCGCGCGCACGCGTGCCAGCAACTCGCGCAACTCGCAGGGCTTGGCCAGGTAATCGTCGGCACCCAGCTCCAGGCCGACGATGCGATCGACCGTCTCGCCCGCCGTGGTGAGCATCAGGAACGGCAGGCCGGGGTGAGCATCGCGCATCCAGCGCGCCAGCGAGAGGCCGTTCTCGCCCGGCATGTTCACATCCAGGATGGCCAGCGCCGGCAGCGCCTGGCTGGCCAGCAGCTGGCGGGCGGCCTGGGCATCCGCCGCCACCTGCACCGCAAAGCCGTGCCGCCCCAGGTACTCGGACAGCAGCTCGCGCAGCTCCGGCTCGTCATCCACCACCAGCACGGTGGCGGGGGCAAGGCTTGCGCTGAGGCTCATGCACGGGGCTCCAAGTCCAGGGGAAGAACGGCTGGGATGATAGCCAGCGGCCGGGCCCGGTGCGAACAGGGATTCCATCACTCAGGCGCCGACCCAGGCGTCCGCCAGCTGGGCCACCAGCTGCGCCGCCACCGCCAGCAGGGGCAGGCTGGCCAGCACGCGCTGCCACTGGCTGTCGCTGCGGTAGGCGGGTGAACCGGGGGCGTAGCACTCGCCCAGGTCTTCGAGGTCTTCGGCAAAGGCCTCGCTGCGGAAGGTCGGCAATTCGGTCATGGGGCTCTCCTGCTGTTGCCACTCAGAACCGTGGCGGGTTGGAGAGACTGTCGCGGGCGCGGGTTTCAGCCGCACTTCAGGGCCGGGCGGCCATGTTTCATTTGTTTCAGCCGCAACGCCGGCCCGAGCTCCGGAACAAATCGACGAATTGGGGCTTACTCCAACACCACGCGGGCCCGCAGTTTGCTTGAATGGAAGCGGGCACACGCATGCCACGCCTCAGGAGTTGGGTCATGAGCACAAACGCCATCGCTTGTCTGGGTCCGCGCATCCCGATCGCGCAGATGCGCAGCGTCTACAGCGTGCAGGAGGTCGAGAAGAAGCTCGGCAAGCTCTCCAAGCAGGAGCATGAGCCGCTGCGCTCCACCTACCAGCGCATGCTGGACAAGGGCCCGCAGCGCTTCCAGGTCAAGCCCTCCGGCCTGCCGGCGATGCAGCACCTCTACGAGGAACTGCCGAATTTCCAGAGCGTGCTGGACGATGTGCGGCGCCAGATCGCGCTGTGCGAGGACAGCGGCGACCCGCTGGAGATCACCCCGCTGCTGCTGCTGGGCCCGCCCGGCATCGGCAAGACGCATTTCGCGCGCCAGCTGGCGCAGCTGCTGGGCACCGGCATGGGCTTCATCTCGATGAGTTCGCTGACCGCCGGCTGGGTGCTCTCGGGCGCCTCCAGTCAATGGAAGGGCGCGCGCCCAGGCAAGGTCTTCGAGGCCCTGGTGGACGGCGACTACGCCAACCCGGTGATGGTGGTGGACGAGATCGACAAGGCCGGCGGCGAGGCCGCCTACGATCCGCTGGGCTCGCTCTACAGCCTCTTGGAGCACGACACCGCGGGCAGCTTCATGGACGAATTCGCCGAGGTGGCGGTGGACGCCAGCCAGCTCATCTGGGTGGCCACCGCCAACGATGCGCGTGGCATTCCCGAGCCGATCCTGAACCGCGTGAATGTGTACGAGGTGGAGGCGCCGGACTTCGAGGCCGCCCGCCATATCGCGCTGACCCTGTACCAATCGATCCGCCAGCAGCATGACTGGGGCAGGCGCTTCGACGAGCAGCCCGGCGACGCGGTGCTGGACCGCATGGCCGAGCTGGCGCCGCGCGAGATGCGGCGCGCCTGGATGACCGCCTTCGGCAATGCCAAGCTGGCGCATCGCGGCACCCTGCTGTGCGAGGACCTGCCCGACCCGGGCAAGAAGCGCGGCGCGATCGGCTTCATGCAGTAGCGCCAGCCAGCGCCGCGCCGCCCCCTATGATCCCGGCATGCCCAAGAGCCTTGCCGGACAACTCGTCGTCGCCATCTCCTCGCGCGCCCTGTTCGACTTCGAAGAGGAGAACCAGCTCTTCGAGGACGGCGACGACCGCGCCTATATGGCCCTGCAGCAGCTGCGCCTGGACCTGCCCGCCAAGCCCGGCGTAGCCTTTTCACTGGTACACAAGCTGATGGCCTTCAATGAGGGCGAGGCCGCGCCGCGCGTGGAGGTGGTGGTGCTCTCGCGCAACGACCCGATCTCCGGCATGCGCGTGTTCCGCTCGGCCAAGGCCCATGGCCTGGACATCCAGCGCGGCGTGTTCACGCGTGGCCAGAGCCCCTGGCGCTATCTGCGGCCGCTGAACGCGCAGCTATTTCTCTCGGCCAACGAGGAGGATGTGCGTTCGGCCCTGGCGGCGGGCGTGGCGGCGGCGCGCGTCGTGCCCTATTCGGCCCATGCCTCGGAGGCCCACCCCAAGGAGCTGCGCATCGCCTTCGACGGCGACGCGGTGCTGTTCTCCGACGAGGCCGAGCAGGTGTTCCAGCGCGAGGGGCTGGACGCCTTCCAGCAGCATGAGCGCGAGCATGTGCTGCGCCCGCTGCCGGCCGGCCCCTTCAAGCCGGTGCTGGAGGCCCTGCACCGCCTGCAGCGCGAGCCCCGCGGCGGCATGAAGGTGCGCACCGCCCTGGTGACGGCGCGCAGCGCGCCGGCGCATGAGCGCGCCATCCGCACCCTGATGGACTGGCAGATCGAGGTCGACGAGGCGATGTTCCTCGGCGGCCTGGACAAGGGTGAATTCCTGCGCGAGTTCGAGCCCGACTTCTTCTTCGACGACCAGGCCGGCCACATCCGCAGCGCCAGCGCCCACGTGCCCTCGGGGCACGTGGCGAGCGGGGTCAAGAACGAAACTTAGCTAAGGCTTAGCTCAGAGTCACGCGCGCGAACTTGCGCTTGCCCACCTGCACCACCACCGTGCCGGCCTCGAGCTTCAGCCCCTTGTCGCTGATCACCGTGCCGTCCACGCGCACGCCGCCCTGCTCCACCATGCGCGCAGCCTCGCTGCCCGATGCCACCAGGCCCGCAGCCTTGAGCACCGCGGCAATGCCCAGCGGTGCGCCGGCAAGCGCCAGCTCGGGGATATCGTCCGGGATGCCGCCCTTGGCGCGGTTGTTGAAGTCCTGCTCGGCGGCCTCGGCCGCCGCGGCGCTGTGGAAGCGCGCGGTGATCTCCTTGGCCAGCAGCACCTTGGCATCCTTGGGGTTGCGGCCGGCCGCCACCTCGGCCTTCAGGCCGGCGATCTCCTCGATCGAGCGGAACGACAGCAGGTCGAACCACTTCCACATCTGCACATCGCTGATCGAGAGCACCTTGGCAAACATGCTGTTGGCCGGCTCGGTGATGCCGATGTAGTTGTTCTTGGACTTGGACATCTTCTCGATGCCGTCCAGGCCCTCCAGCAGCGGCATGGTCAGGATGCACTGCGGCTCCTGGCCATACTCCTGCTGCAGATGACGGCCCATCAGGAGATTGAACTTCTGGTCGGTGCCGCCCAGCTCCAGATCGCTTCGCAGCGCCACCGAGTCATAGCCCTGCATCAGCGGGTAGAGGAACTCGTGCACCGAGATCGGGGTCTGGCTGGCGAAGCGCTTGGCGAAGTCGTCGCGCTCCATCATGCGCGCCACCGTGTACTTGGCGGCCAGCTGGATCATGCCGCTGGCGCCCAGCGGCTCGCTCCACTCGCTGTTGTAGCGGATCTCGGTACGGGCCGGGTCCAGCACCAGCTTGGCCTGGGCGTAGTAGGTCTCGGCATTCGCCTTGATCTGCTCCTTGGTGAGCGGCGGGCGCGTGCTGTTGCGACCCGAGGGGTCACCGATCATGGAGGTGAAGTCGCCGATCAGGAAGATCACCTGGTGCCCCAGGTCCTGCAGCTGGCGCATCTTGTTGAGCACCACGGTGTGGCCGATGTGGATGTCGGGCGCCGTCGGGTCCAGGCCCAGCTTGATGCGCAGCGGCTGGCCGGTGGCTTCCGAGCGGGCCAGCTTCTGCAGCCAGTCCGCCTGGGGCAGCAGTTCCTCGCAGCCGCGCAGGGAGATGCGCAGGGCCTCCTCGACCTTGTCCGTCACCGGGTAGCGCGGCGCGGCCTTGGCCTCATGGGCAGTGGCGGCGGGGGTGGCGGTCGGCGTAGTTCGGGATTCGGACATAGGGCATGCTCTGGCCCCCTCTTGGCAGAGGTAAAGCCTTGATTTGTCGGGTTTTCTAGGCGTTGACGCCGCGATCGCCTGGGTATACTCGCGGCTCCTTTTGTGAGCGGACGGGCCGGTGAAGGACCGCCGCAAAAGCTACGAGATTCTAGTGGACGCCCCGGGGCGTCCGATCTGCAGGGCCGGTTTGTAGGGGCCCGTACAACAACAAGACCTTGGGTTTTTGAGCGTGACCGACTGGATATTCGAGACGAAACAGGCTCTGGCGCGAGCCGAAGCCTTTGCCGCTCGGCATCCGCGTGCGCTCACCGGCACGGTGGTGACGCTGCTGAGCGGCTTTGCCATCACCGCCTTCGGTATTGCCCCGCTGGCGCCCGATGCGCGGGACCTGCCCCAGCACCAGATCAGCCAGGCCGTGCAGGTGCCCGATCTTGAGGAGCAGCTGGCCGCGCTGGCCGCGCACCAGATCGGCCTGACCCGCAACGAATTCACCCGCGCCAGCGACACCGCCGACAGCCTGCTCAAGCGCCTGGGCGCCTATGACCCGGCGTTTGCGCAGTTCCTGCGCAGCGACGCCACCGCAAAGCGCCTGCTGCAGGGCCGCGCCGGCAAGATGGTGCAGTTGACCGCCAACGCCGCCGGCGTGGTGGAAAGCTTGGTGGCGCGCTTCCCGGCCGAGAAGGCCGAGCAGCAATCCACCCATTTCAGCCGCCTGAGCATTGGCCGCGCGGCCGATGGCGGCTTTGCCGCCAAGCTGGAGAGCGCGGCGCTGGAAACCCAGACCCGGCTGGGCAGCGGCACCATCCGCAGCTCGCTGTTTGCCGCCACCGACGAGGCCAATATCCCCGATGGCGTGGCCTCGCAGATGGCCGACATGTTCTCGGGTGACATCGATTTCCACCGCGAACTGCGCAAGGGCGATCGTTTCTCCATCGTCTACGAGACCCTCACCGCCGATGGCGAGCCGATCAACTGGGACAGCGCGGCCGGCCGCGTGGTAGCCGGCGAGTTCGTCAACAACGGCAAGACCTACTCGGCCCTGTGGTTCAAGGACCCGGCCAGCGGCAAGGCGAGCTATTACGGCTTCGATGGCCAGAGCAAGCGCCGCGCCTTCCTGGCCAGCCCGATGGAGTTCTCGCGCGTGACCTCCGGGTTCTCGATGCGCTTCCACCCGATTCTGCAGACCTGGCGCCAGCATCTGGGCACCGATTATGGCGCCCCCAGCGGCACCGCGGTGCGCAGCGTCGGCGACGGCACGGTGGATTTTGCCGGCTGGCAGAACGGCTTCGGCAACGTCATCCACCTTCGCCACAGCGGCGACCGGACCACCGTCTACGCGCACCTGAGCCGCATCGATGTGAAGAAGGGCCAGCGCGTCGAGCAGGGCCAGAAGATCGGTGCCGTGGGCGCCACCGGCTGGGCCACCGGCCCGCATCTGCATTTTGAATTCCGCGTGCGCGGCCAGCACCAGGACCCGCGCGCGATTGCACGCGCCTCCGAGGCCATCACCCTGCCGGCCACCGCACGCGCCATCTTCATGCAGACCGTGGCGGGCGTGAAGACGCAGCTGGCGGTGGCCGAATCGATGGGCGAAGGCGTCAGCGGCGCCGACTGAACAAGCATCGCGCCGTGCTCTATATCGGACTGATGTCCGGCACCTCGCTGGACGGGGTGGACGCGGTGCTCAGCCGCTTTGCCGCCGATGGCAGCATGCAGACGCTGGCGCATCGCCACCAGCCCTTTCCCGACACCTTGCGCAGCGAACTGCTGGCGCTCAACAGCCCCGGCGGCGATGAGCTGCATCGCGCCGCGCTGGCGGCCAACGGCGTGGCGCGCAGCTACGCCGCCCTGGTTGGCGAGCTGCTGAGCCAGAGTGGCCGGCGCGCCGCCGACATCAGCGCCCTGGGTGCCCATGGGCAGACGGTGCGCCACCGGCCCGGCGAGTTCGATGGCTGCGGCTATACCAACCAATTGCTCAACGGCGCCCTGCTGGCCGAGCTGAGCGGCATCGGCGTGGTGTGCGATTTCCGCAGCCGCGACCTGGCCGCCGGCGGGCAAGGTGCCCCGCTGGTGCCGGCCTTCCACCAAGCCTTGTTCGGCCGCCGCGATGCGGACGTGGCGGTGCTGAACATCGGCGGCATCAGCAATATCAGCCTGCTGCATGGCGATGGCCGCGTCGGCGGCTTCGATTGCGGGCCGGGCAACTGCCTGATGGATCTATGGATCGAACGCCATCGGGGCCAGGCCTATGACGCCGCGGGCGCCTGGGCCGCCCAGGGCAAGGTCTTGCCCGCCTTGCTGGCCGCCATGCTGGCCGAACCCTATTTCCACCAGGCGCCGCCGCGCAGCACCGGGCGCGATCTGTTCAACGCGCGCTGGCTGGACGCGCTGCTGGCGCAGCATGCGCCCGATGCGGCCGCCGTCGACGTGCAAGCCACCCTGCTGGAGCTGACCGCGCAATGCTGTGCGAGCAGCCTGCTGCAGTACGGCGGCGGTGCGCCGGCCGAGTTGCTGGTCTGCGGCGGCGGCGCGCTCAACACGCGCCTGATGGCCGGCCTGCAGACCCTGCTGCCCGGCCAGGCGGTGCTGGCCACCGATGCGCGCGGCCTGCCGGCGATGCAGGTGGAGGCCGCCGCCTTCGCCTGGCTGGCGCATCGCTTCATGCAGCGCCTGCCGGGCAATCTCGCCAGCGTCACCGGGGCGCGCGGCGTGCGCGTGCTGGGCGCGCTCTACCCGGCCTAGAAACGCAAAAGCCGCCCGCAGGCGGCTTGCAGACGGAGGGCCGAGCCTCAGGCCGAGAAACTCGAGCCGCAACCGCAGGTGGTGGTCGCGTTCGGGTTCTTGATCACGAACTGTGCGCCCTGCAGGTCTTCCTTGTAGTCGATCTCGGCACCCATCAGGTACTGCAGGCTCATGGCGTCGATCAAGAGCGTCACGCCGTTCTTGTTCATCGCGGTATCGTCCTCGTTCACGGCCTCGTCAAAGGTGAAGCCGTACTGGAAGCCCGAGCAACCGCCGCCCTGCACGAACACGCGCAGCTTCAGCTCGGGATTGCCTTCCTCGGCCACCAGATCACGCACCTTCTCGGCCGCGCTGTCGGTGAAGATCAGCGGCGCCGGGATATCGCTGGGGCCGGCCGTCGTGGATTCGAGAACTGCGCTCATGCTGTGGTTCCTGCGGAAAAGAAGTTGGCCGGATTATCGCCCAGCCCGGCACTCAAGTATTCCGTGACGGGCGGCAGGCCCTTGGGCGCCAACGGGTATTGATGGCACTGCGGCCGGCGGAAATGAAACAAGGCCGCTTGCGCGGCCTTGTTGCGTGCTTGGCCACCAGGGGCCAGGCAGAAGGATCGATCAGCGCTTGCTGAACTGCTTCCGGCGACGTGCACCGTGCAGACCGACCTTCTTACGCTCGACTTCACGCGCATCACGCGTGACGAAGCCGGCGCGGCTCAGTTCGGGCTTCAGGGCTGCGTCGTAGTCGATCAGCGCGCGGGTGATGCCGTGGCGCACAGCACCGGCTTGACCCGACTCGCCACCACCGTGGACGTTCACCTTGATGTCGAAGGCTTCGCCATTGTTCGTCAGCAGCAGGGGCTGCTTGGCGATCATGATGGACGTTTGACGGCCGAAATAATCAACGATGGCCTTGCCATTGATGATGATTTGGCCCGTGCCCTTCTTGATGAAGACACGTGCGACCGACGACTTGCGGCGGCCGGTACCATAGTTCCAGTTTCCGATCATCACCGCTCCTTAGATTTCCAGAGCCTTGGGCTGCTGGGCGGCGTGCGGGTGGGAACCACCTGCATACACCTTCAGCTTCTTCACCATGGCATAGCCCAACGGACCCTTGGGCAGCATGCCCTTGACAGCCTTCTCCAGGGCACGGCCCGGATGCTTGGCTTGCATGTCCTTGAACTTGGTGGCGTAGATGCCACCAGGGAAGCCACTGTGACGGTAGTACACCTTGTCGGTGGCCTTGTTGCCGGTCACGCGCAGCTTGTCTGCGTTGATGATGACGATGAAATCACCGGTATCCACGTGAGGCGTGTAAATGGCCTTGTGCTTGCCGCGCAAACGGAGTGCCACTTCGCTGGCAACACGTCCGAGCACCTTGTCGGTGGCGTCAATCACAAACCACTCGTGCGTCACCTCGGCCGGCTTGGCGCTGAAGGTCTTCATGAGTTTCTTTCGATTTGCCGGCCACAAACTGAAGCCGGCGGTCTATTGGCTGATTCAGTCTCTGCGCCTGATTCGGTGCTGCTTGTTTGTGCAGTACAACCCGCACATGCAGCCTCTCACCCCAGCGGCAAAGACTTCTTCCCCGCAGCCAAATACGGGAAAGCCCGCGAGTGTACCAGCGAATCAGGGCAAGGCCAAGCCCGCCCTAGAGTTCACGCTCGAGGCCGGCCGCGCGGCCTCCGGTACCATGCGGGTTTTTACGTAGCCCCGGAGCAACTCCATGAGTTCGCGCGAACCCTCAGCACTTGCCGATCCCGCCGTCAGCGAGCCCGAGGCCGCGCCCGCCGCATGGGGGCCGGTTGCTGCCCTGCAGCGCTTTGCCTCCTGGGTACCGATACGCTCGCTGGCGCGCCGGCATCGCCGTCGCATCAATGACCATCTGCTGGCCCTGACCGAGCGCGATCGCTACCTGCGCTTCGGCTATCCGGCCTCCGACGAGCAGATCTCGCGCTACGCCAACTCGCTGGATTTCGAGCGCGACGAGGTCTTCGGCATCTTCAACCGCCGGCTTCAGCTGGTGGCCATGGCCCACCTGGCCTATGAGCCGGCACCCCAGCGTGCGGGCAAGCCGGCGATGGCGGAGTTCGGCGTGTCGGTGCTGCCAAGCGCACGTGGCCGCGGTTTCGGCGCCCGCCTGTTCGAGCATGCCGCCCTGCATGCCCGCAACCGCGGCATCGAGACCATGTTCATCCACGCGCTGAGCGAGAACGCGCCCATGCTGAAGATTGCCCGCAACGCCGGCGCCACGGTGGAGCGCGACGGCAGCGAGTCGGAAGCCTGGCTGCGCCTGCCGCCCGACTCGGTCTCGTCCCATGTGGGCGAGGCGATCGAGCGCCACCTGGCCGAGCTGGACTTCCAGTTCAAGCGCCATGCGCGCGTGCTGGGGGATCTGATCGACGGCGTCGCCGAGGTCAAGTCCAATTACGACAGCGCCGGCAAGGCCGCCAAGCAGTAGCCGCAAGCGGGCGCAATGCGCCCAAGCAAGCACAAATCCGGGTTCAACCTCCCCCTCCTTACGGGGGTAGGCCCGGAACCCTGTGTCACGCGGATCCGTTACATTCAGTAAACAGGCTCTTGACTGCAAGCGCCTGATCTACCCAACGAGATCACGAGGGACATGCAACCCACCGTTCCGTGGATCATCGCGCTGGTTTCAGGCCTGGGCATGCTGACGATGGCATTGCTCTGGGTGCTGCGCCGCCCGAAGGCATCTGCAAAACCGCTGCCCACGGAATGGTCCCTCACGGCCCGGCCGGTCTTCAGCGCCGATGAACGCCGCGTGTTTCGCCTGCTCAAGGAAGCCCTGCCGCACCATGTGGTGCTGTCCAAGCTGCCCCTGGTGCGCTTTTGCCAGCCCACCGAGGCCAAGGAAGTGCGCTACTGGTACGACCTGCTGGGCGCCACCCATGTCAGTTTTGCGATCTGCAGCCCGAACGGCCGCGTGCTCGCCGCCGTGGATCTGGACAACGAACGCAATGGCTCGGGCCGCAGCCTGCAGATCAAGCAGTCGGTGCTGGCCGCCTGCCGGGTGCGCTATCTGCGTTGCCCGATCGACAACCTGCCCAGCGCCGCCGAACTGCAGCTGCTGGTGCCCTTCAGCAACAACAGCTCGCGCGGCCCGCAGCCTGCGCCGGCCACGCCCTCGCAATCGCCGCATGGTGGCCGTAGCGCTGGCCGCAGCACCGGCATCAGCAGCAGCACACCACGCCGCTCCAGCCGCAACGGCCTGTGGCAGGACTCGGCGGTCTTCAACGACTCCTTCTTCGCACCCGACAGCCGCTACGACTCGCTCACCGGCCAGGACGGCCTGCAGCGCAGCCGCCGCGAACTCGCCGCACTGCAGGAGGTCCGCTCACAGCGCTCCGCCCTGCCCGACACGATGGCCGGCGATTCGCAATATCCCGACGAAGCGCCCAACGACATCGTCGGCGTTGTCATAGACTCGCCCCGCTACGGCCGACGCTAGGCATCCGCCAGACCGAACCTCCAAGCGGCGCCAGACCCCAGGTCGGCGCCGTTTTTGCATGCCACGATGACACCCGACACCAGCTTCGCCACCCTGACCCCGGAGTTCATGCTCGACGCCCTCGAGGCGGTGGGCCTGCGCGCCGACGGCCGCATGCTGCAGCTCAACTCCTATGAGAACCGGGTGCTGCAAGTGCATCTCGAGGATGGCCGCATCGCGGTGGCCAAGTTCTACCGGCCGGGCCGCTGGAGCGATGCGCAAATCCTCGAGGAACATGGCTTTGCGCGCGAACTCGAGGATGCCGAGGTGCCGGTGGCGGCGCCGTGGCTGCTCGCCGGGCGGTCCACGCTGGCGCATTACCAGGGCCAGCGCTTTGCCGTCACGCCGCGCCAGGGCGGGCGCGCGCCCGAACTCGAAGACCCCGAGGTGCTGACCTGGATCGGCCGGCTGCTGGGGCGACTGCATGGCGTGGGCCGACGCCAGCCGTTCGCGCACCGGCTGCGCTGGGTGGGTGCCGAGCCGGGCGTGCTGGCGCGCGACTGGCTGCTGCAGCACCAGACCGTGCCACTGGAGATCGCCCCGGCCTGGCAGGCCGTGGTGGATGCCTGCCTGGAGCGTATCCAGCAGGCTTTCGACGCGCTGGCGGACCTGCGCCTGCTGCGCCTGCATGGCGACTGCCATCCCGGCAACATCCTCTGGACGCCCGACCGCGGCCCGCACTTCGTCGACCTGGACGACGCCGTCACCGGCCCGGCGGTGCAAGACCTGTGGATGCTGCTCTCGGGCGACGCACTGGCCGCGCGCCAGCAGCTGGCCTGCGTGCTGGAGGGCTACGAAACGGTGGCCGAGTTCGATCGCCGCGAGCTCAGCCTGATCGAACCGCTGCGCACCCTGCGCATGATCCACCACAGCGCCTGGCTGGCCAAGCGCTGGGGCGATCCGGCCTTTCCGATCGCTTTCCCCTGGTTCGGCACGCCCAACTACTGGCACGACCAGGTGGCCAAGCTGCGCGAGCAACTGGAGGCGATGCGGCCGGCAGACGAACTGCCGCCGCCGGACGCAGCCGGCGACGACGATGATTTCGAGTTCGACGCCGGCTTCCGCTAACGCTCAGACTCAGCCGAGCAGCAGCGCGTTGACGCGCCGCACATAGGCGGCCGGGTCTTCCAGCTGCCCGCCTTCGGCCAGCAGGGCCTGGTCGAACAACACCTGGGCCAGCTCATCGAAGTGCGCGCTGCCCTCCAGCTTCTTCACCAGCGCATGCTCGGCATTCACCTCCAGCGTCGGCTTGGACGCCGGCGCCTGCTGGCCGGCCTGCTTGAGCATGCGCGCCAGGTGGGCGCTCATATCGCCCTCTTCCACCACGATGCAGGCGGGTGAGTCGACCAGGCGGGTGGTCACGCGCACATCCTTGGCGCGCTCCTTCAGCGCTTCCTTGAGGCGCTCCAGCACCGGCTTGAAATGCTCGGCCGCTTCCTCGGCGGCCTTCTTCTCGGCCTCGTCCTGCAGCTTGCCCAGATCCACCGCGCCCTTGGCCACCGACTGCAGGCTCTTGCCCTCGAACTCGTAGAGGTGCGAGAGCATCCACTCGTCCACGCGGTCCACCAGCAGCAGCACCTCGATGCCCTTCTTGCGGAAGATCTCCAGCTGCGGGCTGTTCTTGGCGGCCGCCAGGCTGTCGGCGGTGATGTAGTAGATGACGTCCTGGCCTTCCTTCATGCGCGACAGATAGTCGGCAAAGCTCACGCCCTCGTCGGCCTGGGTGGAGGCGAAGCGGAACAGCTTGGCCAGGCGCTCCTGGTTCTGGTGATCCTCGCCAATGCCCTCCTTGAGCACGGCGCCGAAGTCCTTCCAGAAGGCCGCGTACTTGGCGCGTTCGGCCGCATCCTCGCTGTCGGCCAGTGTCTCCAGCATCGACAGCACGCGCTTGGTCGAGCCCTCGCGGATCGCCTTCACGTCGCGGCTCTCCTGCAGCAGCTCGCGCGAGACATTGAGCGGCAGGTCGGCCGAATCGATCACGCCCTTCACAAAGCGCAGATACACGGGCATCAGCGCCTCGGCGTCGTCCATGATGAAGACGCGCTTCACATAGAGCTTGACGCCGCCGCGCTTGTCGCGGTTCCACAGGTCGAAGGGCGCCTTGGCCGGGATGTAGAGCAGCTGGGTGTACTCGCTGCGGCCCTCCACGCGGTTGTGCGTATAGGCCAGCGGCGCTTCGGTGTCGTAGCTGATCTGCTTGTAGAACTCCTCGTACTGCTCGGGCGTCACCTCGCTCTTGCTGCGGGCCCACAGGGCCGAGGCCTTGTTGACGCTCTCCCACTCATCGGTGAGCTGCTGTTCGCTCTTCTCCGGATCCCAGCTTTCCTTGCGCATCAGGATGGGCAGGGAGATATGGTCGGAGTACTTGCTGATGATGGACTTGAGGCGCCAGGTCTTGAGGAACTCCTCCTCGCCCTCGCGCAGGTGCAGGATCACATCGGTGCCGCGGCCAGGTTTGGCGATGGTCTCGACCTCGTAGTCGCCGGTGCCCTCGGAGCTCCAGCGCACGCCGTCCTCGGCCTTCAGGCCGGCGCGGCGGGTTTCCACGGTGATGCGGTCGGCCACGATGAAGCCGGAATAGAAGCCCACGCCGAACTGGCCGATCAGGTTGGCATCCTTCTTCTGGTCGCCCTCCAGCTTGGCCATGAACTCGCGCGTGCCGCTCTTGGCGATGGTGCCCAGATGGGCAATCGCTTCCTCGGCGCTCATGCCGATGCCGTTGTCGCTGATGGTGACGGTACGCTGCTCGGCGTCGAAGGACACGCGTACTTCCAGGTTCGGTTGCTCCTCGAACAGCTCGGCGTGGTCCAGCGCCTCGAAACGCAGCTTGTCGCAGGCGTCCGACGCGTTGGAGACCAGCTCGCGCAGGAAGATCTCCTTGTTGGAGTAGAGCGAATGGGTGACGAGGTGCAGGATCTGCTTGACCTCGGCCTGGAAGGAATGAGTTTGCTTTTCCATAGCTTGTGCTTGTCGATGTGCCTAGGGATTTGAAAGCGCGAAGCGCCGCCAGCGCCCCGCAATTGGGGACGCCCGCGGCGCTTTCAAGAGCGGGATTTCAGTAGGAAACGCTGAGCTTGGGGATGTCGACCTTCAGCAGGGCCTTGCTCAGGGCACCGCTGGCCGC
The DNA here is from genome assembly GCF_058788955.1 of Roseateles sp. FW301-B2. Taxonomy (NCBI): domain Bacteria; kingdom Pseudomonadati; phylum Pseudomonadota; class Betaproteobacteria; order Burkholderiales; family Sphaerotilaceae; genus Roseateles; species Roseateles sp. FW301-B2. The sequence goes on along the minus strand of NZ_JBYTBE010000004.1, from coordinate 114,341 downwards.
GCGCGCATAGTCCAGGCCAAAGGCCGGATCGCGCAGGGCCTGCGGCCCCACGGCATTGGCTACCGCCAGGATCTTGTCGGCGATCAAGACCTTGCCCGAGCCGCGCATCGGCTCGCAACCATGCTTGACGAATTGCTCGTCCAGCCACTGGCGCGCGGCATCGTAAGAGAGCACCTCGCTGGCGTCGACCACCAGATCGACCTGCTCGTTGACATCGAACACGACCTTGACCTCACTGCGCATGAACAACTCCTTGCTACGGTTCAAGCCATTGTGGCTCAGCCACGCGCCGCCTTCACCGCTTCGCTCAAGACTTCGAGAACTTCCAGCGAATCATCCCAGCCCAGGCAGGCGTCGGTGATGCTCTTGCCATACTCCAGCTTGCTGGGATCGTCCTTGCCCGGGGTGAACTTCTGCGCGCCGTCGTGCAGATGGCTCTCCACCATCACGCCGAAAATATTCTTGCTGCCGGCCTTGAGCTGGGCCGCGATATCGCGCGCCACCTCCAGCTGGCGCTGGTGCTGTTTGCTGCTGTTGGCATGCGAGCAATCGACCATCAGCGTGGTGTCGAGCTTGGCGGCGGCCAGGTCCTTCACCGCGGCGGCCACGCTCCCGGCGTCGTAGTTGGGCGCCTTGCCGCCACGCAGGATCACATGGCAATCCTTGTTGCCCTTGGTCTCGACGATGGCCACCTGGCCGTTCTTGTGCACCGAGAGGAAGTGATGCGGGCGCGCCGCGGCCTGGATCGCGTCGGTGGCGATCTTGATATTGCCGTCGGTGCCGTTCTTGAAGCCGATCGGCGCCGACAGGCCCGAGGCCAGCTCGCGGTGCACCTGGCTCTCGGTGGTGCGCGCACCGATCGCGCCCCAGGAGATCAGGTCGCCGATGTACTGCGGCGAAATCACGTCCAGGAACTCCGAGCCCGCCGGCATGCCAGCGCGGTTGATCTCCAGCAGCAGCTGGCGCGCGATGCGCAAGCCCTCGTCGATGCGGTAGCTCTCATCCAGGTAGGGGTCGTTGATCAGGCCCTTCCAGCCCACCGTGGTGCGCGGCTTCTCGAAGTAGACGCGCATCACGATCTCCAGCGTGTCGGCGTACTTCTCGCGCTGCACCAGCAGGCGGCGCGCGTACTCCAGTGCCGCGGCGGGGTCGTGGATCGAGCAGGGGCCGATGATGACCAGCAGGCGGTCATCCTTGCGCTGCATGATTCGCCGGATGTTGTGGCGCGTGCCCACCACCAGCTGCTCCATGGGCGTGCCGCGGATCGGGAAGAAGCGGATCAGATGCTCCGGCGGCGGCAGCGGCGTGATGTCGCGGATGCGTTCGTCGTCGGTCTGGCTGGTCTTGTCCTGCGGCGAGTACCAGCGTTCGGCCTGGTTCGTCGGCGTGGCGGTCTTGGCGTTCATGGGCTGACTCTTGGGTGAGGTGTGGGACTGGATGAGACGAAAAAAAACCGCCGGGTGGGGACCCGGCGGTTTTCAGGATTCGGTCAAGGCGCTTACGCGTTTGCCTCTCCTCCGCCGGTGCGGTGCGAGAACCAAAAAAAGCCAAAAAAATAGGACTTCTGCGAAAGCATGGCTTGAATGTAGAAGCTGGCTCGCCGAGCGGTCAAGCAGGCATTTGGGCAATGTTGCAATGCGGCATCAGCGCCTCGCTTGCCCTCAGGCGGTACCGCCGACGGTCAGACCATCGATGCGCAGGGTCGGCTGGCCCACGCCCACCGGCACGCTCTGGCCCTCCTTGCCGCACACGCCCACGCCCGTGTCCAGGGCCATGTCATTGCCAATCATGCTGACGCGGGTGAGCGCGTCGGGGCCGTTGCCGATGATGGTGGCGCCCTTCACCGGGTACTGGATCTTGCCCTTCTCGACCCAGTAGGCTTCGCTGGCCGAGAAGACGAACTTGCCGGATGTGATATCCACCTGCCCCCCGCCGAAGTTGGTGGCGTACAGGCCCTTATCGATGCTGGCGATGATTTCCTGCGCGTCCTTGTCGCCGCCCAACATATAGGTGTTGGTCATGCGCGGCATCGGCACATGGGCATAGCTCTCGCGCCGGCCATTGCCGGTGGGTGCCACGCGCATCAGGCGGGCGTTCATCGCATCCTGAATATAGCCCTTCAGGATGCCGTCCTCAATCAGCACATTGCGCTGCGAGGCGCAGCCCTCGTCGTCCACATTGAGCGAACCGCGGCGGTCCGGCAAGGTGCCGTCATCCAGCACCGTGACGCCCTTGGCCGCCACGCGCTGGCCGATGCGGCCGGCAAAGGTGCTGGAACCCTTGCGATTGAAATCGCCCTCCAGGCCATGGCCCACCGCCTCGTGCAGCAGCACGCCGGGCCAGCCCGGGCCCAGCACCACGGTCATCTCGCCGGCCGGGGCCGGGCGCGATTCCAGATTGGTGAGCGCGGCACTGACCGCCTGCTCCACATAGCTGGCAATCATCTCGTCGCTGAAATAGGCCAGGCCGAAGCGGCCGCCGCCGCCGCCGCTGCCCACCTCGCGCCGGCCGTTCTGCTCGGCGATCACGGTGATGGACAGGCGCACCAGCGGCCGCACATCGGCCGCCAGCGTGCCATCGGCACGCGCAATCAGCACCACCTCGTGTTCGGCCGCCAGGCCGGCCATCACCTGGGCGATGCGCGGGTCCTTGGCGCGCGCCATGCGCTCGGCGCGCTCCAGCAGGGCCACCTTCTCGGTGCTGTCCAGGCTGGCGATCGGGTCGGCCTCGCCATAGAGCGAGCGGCTGCCGGCCACGGTCGAGGTGCTGGGCACCTTGACGCGCTTGCTCTGGCCGGCCGCGGCGATGGTGCGCACGGTGCGCGCCGCGTCCAGCAGCGCCGCCTCGGAGATATCGTCGGAATAGGCAAAGGCGGTCTTCTCGCCGGCCACCGCGCGCACGCCCACGCCCTGGTCGATGCTGAAGCTGCCGCTCTTGACGATGCCCTCCTCCAGGCTCCAGCCCTCGGCACGGGTGGTCTGGAAATAGAGGTCGGCATCGTCGACACGATGCTCGGTGATCAGCCGCAGCGCCTGCGCCAGGCTGGCCTCGGTGAGACCGAAGGGCTCCAGCAGTTGGGAGCGTGCCGTGATCAGACGGGCCAGGGTGGGTTCGCGCGAAATCATCGGGCGATTGTAGGAGTCAAGCCGTACCCCAGACATTCGCAATGGCATCGAAGACCAGGCGCAGGCGCGGCGTGTCGCGCAGCTCGCGGTGCGCCGTCAGCCACAGTGGCAGCGGCGGTATCTCCACCTCGGGCAGCACCCGCAGCAGATCGGGGTCGCGCGCCGCCAGCGCCTGCATGCCCACGCCGATGCCCAGGCCAGCACGCAGCGCCTCCCACAGCACGATCTGCTGGTCACAGCGCAGGCAGAAGAACTCGCGCTCCACCTGGAAGCCGGCGGCAGCGAAGCCGCGCAGGAGCTGATCGGCATGGTCGAAGCCGAGCCAGTCATGCTCGGCCATGGTCGCGCGCGTGGGCATGCCCATGCGCTCGAGGTAGCGGCGGTGCGCATACAGGCCCAGGGGCCAGTCGGCCAGCTTGCGCGCCACCAGGGTGCTTTGCGCCGGCCGCAGCATGCGCAGCGCAATGTCGGCGCTGCGCTCCAGCAGGTTCTCCACCTCGTTGCTGGCCACCAGCTCGATCTGGATCTCCGGGTGCTGCTTTCGCAGCTGCAGCAGCAGCTCGGGCAGGAAGTAGGCACTGACGATCTCGCTGGCGGTCAGGCGCACCGTGCCGGCCAGCTGCTGCTCCTGCGCGGCCAGGGCGAGGGCCAGGTCTTGCGCGCCCTCGCGCATGCGCCGTGCCGCCGGCAGCAGGGCGCGCCCGGCGCGGGTCAGGGTCAGGCCGCGGCTGTGGCGCTCGAACAGGCTCTGGCCCAGCCGCAGCTCCAACGCCGCGAGCTGCCGGCTCAGGCTGGGCTGGCTCAGGCCCAGCAGCGGCGCAGCGCGGCTCAGCTAGCCCACCTCGGCAAGCGCCAGGAAGGACTGCAGCAGCGACCAATCGATGGGAGTGGGCATGGCTTGGCTATTCAACAACGCATGACGGCCATGCAATTACAGCACTTCCGGACAGCCAGGCATCACCGCAGACTTCGCCCATCAAGGTCCACCTCAGCGAGGCCCCATGCAGCAGACCGTTCTGATCCTTGGCGCCGCCGGCCGGCTCGGCCACCAGCTCACCCATGCCTTTGCCAACGCCGGTTGGCGCACCCTGGCGCAAAGCCGCAAGCCCTTGCCGGCCGCCCTGGCGGCGTCCCCTGGCGTGGCATGGCTCGAGGGCGACGCGCTGGCATCGGCACAGCTGCTGCACGCGGCACAGGGCGCCAGCGTGGTGATCAATGCCCTGAACCCACCCTACACCGAGTGGGAGCGCCTGGCCCTGCCGCTGGCCCAGGCCGCGCAAGACCTGGCCCTGCGCCTGGGCGCGCTGCTGATGCTGCCGGGCAATGTCTACAACTTCGGCAATGCACTGCCCGCCCTGCTGCGGGTGGACACGCCCGAGGTTGGCAACACCAGCAAGGCGCGCATCCGCATCGCCATCGAGGCTGGCATGGCCGCGGCGGCGGCCCAGGGGCTGGACTCGGTGGTGCTGCGCGCCGGCGACTTCTTCGGCGGCGCCCAGGGCGGCTCCTGGTTCGATCTGGCCATCGCCAGCCGGCTCCAGCGCGGCAAGCTCGTCTACCCCGGGCCGCTGGACGTGCAGCACGCCTGGGCCTATCTGCCCGATCTGGCGCGCTGCTTCGTGCGCCTGGCCGCGCAGCGCGAGCAATTGAGGGGCCATCGCCGCCTGCACTTCGCTGGCCATGCGATCGAGGGTCAGGTCTTGCTGGAGGCGATGCAAAGCATCTGCGCCCGCCCCATCGAGGCAGGCACCCTGCCCTGGGGCTTGATCCGCCTGGCCGCGCCGCTGCTGCCGAGCTGGCGTGCGCTGCTGGAAATGCGCTATCTCTGGCAGCGCCCGCACGCGCTGGATGACGGCGAGCTGCGCCAGCTCATCGGCACGCCGCCGCGGACCGAGCTCGGGCTGGCCCTGCGCCTGAGCCTGCGCGAGCTGGGCCAGGGCGGATTGCTGCGCAATGCCGAGCTGGCACCGGCCTGAGTTTCACGCTTCTTTACAGAGCGGGCGTCGGCGCCGCCAAAGCGCCGGGCGTTGTCTGTGCACCCTTCACCAGGAGCACCCAGATGAACATCAGCATCCGCATCGCCACCCTGCTTGCACTGTCCGCACTGGCCGGCCTCAGCCAGGCCCAGAACACGCCGCGCGTGGACCAGCGCGAGGCCCATCAGCAGGCCCGCATTGCCCAGGGCGCCGCCTCCGGCTCGCTCACCGGAAGGGAAACCCAGCGCCTGGAACGCGAGCAGGCCGCCATCAACCAGACCGAAGCCAAGGCCAAGGCCGATGGCGTTGTCACCAAGCATGAGCGCCGCAAGCTGCATCGCATGCAGGACGCGGCCGGCCACGACATCCGCCACGCCAAGCACAATGCCAAGGCCGCCAGCGCGCCGAACTAAGGCTCAGCCCGTCCTCGTCAAGCCTCACGGGCCTTCTTGATCTCGAGGGCCCGCTCATAGAGCCGGTTGCGCGAGGCGCCGCTGAGCTCCGCCGCCAGGCCCACGGCCTGCTTGAGCGGCAGCTCGGCGCTCAGCAGCGCCAGCGCGCGCAAGGCCAGCTCGGGCAGCTCGGCATCGCCGGCCACCACCACCGCCGCCGCATGCAACACCAGCACGAATTCGCCGCGCTCGCGCTGCGCGTCCGCCGCCAGCCAGGCCGGCATCTCGCCGGCCTTGGCGGTGTGCACCGTCTCGAACTGCTTGGTGAGCTCCCGGCACAGGGTCAGGTCTTGCCCGGGGCAGAGTTCGGCCAGCAGATCGACCACCGCCCTGATGCGGTGCGGCGCCTCGAACAGCACCTGGCTGTAGGGCTGTCCCGCCAGCGCCTGGGCCGCGCTGCGGCGCTCCTGCGCCTTGGTGGGCAGGAAGCCGACAAAGCGGAATCCGGCCGAGGCCGCATCGCCGCTGGCGCTCAACGCCGTCACCACGCTGCTGGCGCCGGGAATGGGCAGCACGCGCAGGCCGGCGGCGGCCACCGCCGCCACCAGCACCGCGCCGGGGTCCGAGACCGCCGGCGTGCCGGCATCGCTGATATAGGCCAGCCGCTCGCCGCGCCGCAGGCGCGCCACCACCTGGGCCGCGCCCTCATGCTCGTTGTGCTGGTGCACCGCGATCAAGGGCTTGTGCAGGCCCAGATGCCGCATCAGGCCGGCGCTGACGCGCGTGTCCTCGCAGGCCACCGCATCCACCAGCCCCAGCACATGGGCGGCACGGAAGGACATATCCGCCAGATTGCCGATGGGCGTGGCCACCACATACAGCGTGGCGGCGGGATACTGCTGCATGCCAGCCGCCGCAGCGGCGGCCTGCATCAGCAGGGAGGCGTCTATGTTCAAGTGGAGCTCCACGAAAGCGCAGGGCGATGCGGCCGAAGACCGCGCCCTGCATTACCTCCAGCAACAGGGCTTGAGGCTGGTGAGGCGCAATTATCGGGTGGCGCGCGGGCCGCATGCGCGCGGCGGCGAGGTCGACCTGATCATGCTGGACCGCGATGGCACGCTGGTATTCGTGGAGGTGCGGGCACGCGCCAGCGCCAGCCATGGCGGCGCGGCGGCCAGCGTCACCGGCACCAAGCAGCGTCGCATCGTGTTCGCGGCCCGGCATTACCTGCTGCGCCAGGCCACGCCGCCACCCTGCCGTTTCGACGTGCTGGCGCTGGACGGCGAGAGCATCACTTGGTTACCTGCCGCCTTCGACGCCGAGCAAGGGTAGACCCTGCTTGCTCGCTTATGATGCCGCCACATGCTTGAACAACGCATACAGCAACAATTCTTCGAAAGCGCCGACCTGCTCTACCAAGTGGCCGAGGCGCTGTCCCGCCCCGTCGCCACCGCGGCGCAAATGCTGGTGGACGGCATCACCGGCGGCGGTCGCGTGCTGTGCTGCGGCCTCGGCGCCTCGGCGCTGGATGCCAGCTACCTGGCGGCCCTGTTGGTGGGCCGCTTCGAACAAGACCGGCCCGGGCTGGCCGCCTGGAGCCTCGATGCCCAGGCGCAGCTGGGCACCAGCACCCCCGACAGCGCCGCCGCGCTGACGCGCCAGATCCAGACCCTGGGCCATCCCGGCGACCTGCTGCTGCTGTTCGAGGCCCAGGCCGCCAACGCCCATGCGCTCAAGCCGCTGCTGGACGCGGCGCATGCGCAGGACATGAGCGTGATCGCCCTCACCGGCAGCCAGGACGAGGAAATCCGCGGCCTGCTGCTCGACACCGATGTGCAGCTGAAGGTGCCGCACAGCCGCCAGGCCCGCGTGGCCGAGGCGCATCGCCTGCTGGCGCATTGCCTGTGCGACGCCGTCGATCTGCAACTTCTGGGCGCCGGCGAATGAGCCGCGCCCCCACCACCTACCAGAGCCGCCCATGACCCCGTCGAACTCCAGCCCCACCCGCCGCCTGGCCCTGCTTGCCACGCTCGCCGCAGCTCTGCTGGGTAGCGCCTGCGCCCCCCTGGTGGTGGGCGGTGCGATGGTGGGCGGTGCGCTGATGGCCACCGACCGCCGCACCTCGGGCACGCAGGTGGAAGACGAGGGCATCGAGTTCAAGGTCGGCGCCCGCCTGCGCGAGCAACTGGGCGATCGCGTGCACATCAACGTCAACAGCTACAACCGCATGGTGCTGTTGACGGGCGAGACCCGCAACGACGAAGACCGCGCGCGCGCCGAGCAGATCGCCGCCCAGGTGGAGAACGTCAACCGCGTGCTCAACGAGGTGGGCGTGGGCATGCTGAGCTCGATCTCCAGCCGCTCCAACGATGTCTTCATCGCCGGCAAGGTCAAGGCCAGCCTGCTGGATGCACGCGACCTGATGTCCAACGCCTTCTACACCGTGGTGGAGCGCGGCAATGTCTACCTGATGGGTCGCGTCACCGAGCGCGAGGCGCATCGCGCCAGCGAAGTGGCGCGCGGCGTCAGCGGCGTGCAGAAGGTGGTGCGCGCCTTCGAGATCATCAGCGAGGAAGAGCTTGCGCGCATCACGCCCAAGCCCGCACCGACCAAATAGGCCTTACTTCAGCCGCTTGATCAGGCTGGAGGTATCCCAGCGCCCGCCGCCCAGGGCCTGCACATCGGCGTAGAACTGGTCCACTACCGCGGTGACCGGCAGGCGCGCACCGTTGCGGCGCGCCTCGTCCAGCACCAGGCCCAGATCCTTGCGCATCCAGTCCACCGCGAAGCCGAAGTTGAACTGGTCGTCCACCATGGTCTTGCCGCGGTTGTCCATCTGCCAGCTCTGCGCCGCGCCCTTGCCGATCACGTCCAGCACCTGCTTCATGTCCAGGCCCGCCTTCTGACCGAAGGCGATCGCCTCGGCGAGGCCTTGTACCAGCCCGGCGATGCAGATCTGGTTCACCATCTTGGCGAGCTGGCCGGCACCGGGCGCGCCCACCAGGGTGACCGCGCGCGCAAACGCCAGCGCCACCGGCTGGGCCGCCGCGAAGGCTGCGGCATCGCCACCGCACATCACGGTGAGGGCGCCATTCACCGCGCCCGCCTGGCCACCCGACACGGGCGCATCCACGAACTGCAGGCCGCTGGCGCGCGCGGCGGCGTGCAGCTCGCGCGCCACCTCGGCCGAGGCGGTGGTGTGATCGACGAACACCGCGCCGGCTGCCATGCCGGCGAAAGCGCCCTGCTCACCCAGCACCACCGAGCGCAGATCGTCGTCGTTGCCGACGCAGGCAAACACAAACTCGGCGCCGGCCGCCGCTGCCGCGGGCGTGGCCGCGCTCGCGCCGCCATATTCCTTCACCCAGGCCTCGGCCTTGGCCGGCGTGCGGTTGTAGACGGTGACGCGATGGCCGGCGCGCGCCAGGTGGCCGGCCATGGGATAACCCATCACGCCAAGGCCGAGAAACGCCACCTTGCGCGGCGGGATGGGGTCGTAGTTGCGAGTGGGTGCGTTCATGCACCCAACTCTAAACGATCGTCAGGTGCTCGGTGCCGGAGGAGAGGTCGCCGCTGCGCGCGCGTTCGCTGTTCAGCTTGATCTGCAGGCGCAGATCGTTCACCGAGTCGGCGTTGCGCAGCGCGTCTTCGTAGTTGACGCGGCCGAACTCGTAGAGATCGAACAGGGCCTGGTCAAAGGTCTGCATGCCCTGCTCGCGCGAGCGCTTCATGATCTCCTTGATCTCGCCCACCTCGCCCTTGAAGATCAGGTCGGAGATCAGCGGCGTGTTGAGCAGGATCTCCACCGCGGCGACGCGGCCCTTGCCCTCGCGGCGCGGCAGCAGGCGCTGCGAGATGATGGAGCGCAGATTCAGCGACAGATCCATCAGCAGCTGGGCGCGCCGCTCCTCGGGGAAGAAGTTGATGATGCGGTCGAGCGCCTGGTTAGCGCTGTTGGCGTGCAGGGTGGCCATGCAGAGGTGGCCAGTCTCGGCAAAGGCCACCGCATGCTCCATGGTCTCGCGGTCGCGGATCTCGCCCATCAGGATCACGTCGGGCGCCTGCCGCAGCGTGTTCTTCAGCGCCATCTCCCAGTTGTCGGTATCGATGCCCACCTCGCGCTGGGTGACGATGCAGTTCTTGTGCGGATGCACGAACTCGACCGGGTCCTCGATCGTGATGATGTGGCCGTAGGTGCTCTCGTTGCGATGGTCGATCATCGCCGCCAGCGTGGTGCTCTTGCCCGAGCCGGTGGCGCCCACCACGATCACCAGGCCGCGCTTGGTCTGCACCACCTCGTTGAGGATGGGCGGCAGCTCCAGCGAGGCGATCGTCGGCAGCGAGGCCGGGATGGTGCGCAGCACCAGGCCCACATGGCCCTGCTGCATGAAGGCATTGCAGCGGAAGCGCCCCACGCCCTGCGGCGAGATGGCGAAATTGCATTCCTTGGTGCGCTCGAACTCGGCCGCCTGCTTGTCGTTCATGATGGAACGCGCCAGCTGCAGGGTGTGCTGGCCGGTGAGCGGCTGCGGCGAGACCTTGGTGACCTTGCCATCCACCTTGATGGCGGGCGGGAAGTCGGCGGTGAGGAACAGATCCGAGCCCTTGCGCGACACCATCAGGCGCAGCAGATCATTGATGAACTTTGACGCCTGATCGCGTTCCATACGGGTCCTTCAGTTCGGGCTTGCTGGAAAATTTTGCCGTCACTCACATGGCTGATGCCATATGAGTGACGTCGAACTTCCCGGGCCTCAGCCCGGGAAGTTCTCGGGGAACTTGGCCTTGGCGCGCGCCTCGGCGGGCGCGATCACATTGCGCCGCACCAGGTCGGTGAGATTCTGGTCCAGCGTCTGCATGCCCTGCTGGTTGCCGGTCTGGATGGCCGAGTACATCTGTGCCACCTTGTTCTCGCGGATCAGGTTGCGGATCGCCGAGCTGCCCAGCATGATCTCGTGCGCCGCCACGCGGCCGCTGCCGTCCTTGAGCTTGCACAGGCTCTGCGAGATCACCGCCACCAGCGATTCCGACACCATCGCGCGCACCATTTCCTTCTCGGCCGCGGGGAACACGTCGACGATACGGTCCACCGTCTTGGCGGCCGAACTGGTGTGCAGGGTGCCGAACACCAGGTGGCCGGTCTCGGCCGCGGTGAGCGCCAGGCGGATGGTTTCGAGGTCGCGCATTTCACCCACCAGCACCGCATCCGGGTCCTCGCGCAGCGCCGAGCGCAGCGCGTTGGCGAAGCTCAGCGTGTGCGGGCCGACCTCGCGCTGGTTGATCAGGCACTTCTTTGATTCGTGCACGAACTCGATCGGGTCCTCGATCGTCAGCACGTGGCCGTACTCGCTCTCGTTCAGGTGGTTCACCATCGCCGCCAGCGTGGTGGACTTGCCCGAGCCAGTGGGCCCGGTCACCAGCACCAGGCCGCGCGGCTTGAGCGCCAGATCGGCAAACACCTTGGGGCAGTTGAGCTGCTCCAGCGTGAGGATCTTGGACGGGATGGTACGGAACACCGCACCGGCGCCGCGGTTCTGGTTGAAGGCATTGACGCGAAAGCGCGCCAGGCCCTGGATCTCGAAGGAGAAGTCGACCTCCAGCGTTTCCTCATAGGCCTTGCGCTGCGAGTCATTCATGATGTCGTAGACCATGTCGTGCACCTGGCGGTGCTCGAGCGGCTCGACATTGATGCGGCGCACATCACCGTGCACGCGGATCATCGGCGGCAGGCCGGCCGAGAGGTGCAGGTCGGAGGCCTTGTTCTTGACCGAGAATGCCAGCAGTTGGGTAATGTCCATGATTGGGGCAGAAAGCGTGGGCCATTATGGCGACGATCTCCGAGAACATACAAGAACTGCACCAGCGCATTGCCAGGGCCTGCGAGGCCGCCCATCGCCCCGTGCAAAGCGTCACATTGCTCACCGTCAGCAAGACGTTTCCAGGCGACGCCGTGCGCGCCGCCCATGCGGCCGGCGAGCGCTGCTTCGGTGAGAACTATGTGCAGGAGGGGCTCGACAAGATCGCCGAACTCGCCGACCTGCGCGGCGCGCTCGAGTGGCATCTGATCGGGCCGCTGCAAAGCAACAAGACGCGCGTGGTGGCCGAGGCCTTCGACTGGGTGCACAGCGTCGATCGGCTCAAGATCGCGCAGCGCCTGTCCGAGCAACGCCCGGCCGGGCTGGCGCCGCTGCAGATCTGCCTGCAGGTGAACATCAGCGCCGAGGCCAGCAAGAGCGGCATCAGCCTGGCCGAGCTGCCGGCGCTGGCCGCGCAGGTGGCGGCGCTGCCGCGCCTGCGGCTGCGCGGCCTGATGGCCATTCCCGAACCCGCGGGCGATTTCGAGGCGCAGCGCCGGCCGCATCGCGCCCTGGCCCAGGCCCTGGCCGAGCTGAATCGGCAAGGCCTGACCCTCGACACGCTGAGCATGGGCATGAGCGCCGACCTCGAAGCCGCCATCGCCGAGGGCGCCACCATCGTGCGCGTGGGCTCGGCCATCTTCGGCAGCCGCGCCGCCAGGGCGTGAGCACCGGCCCGCGCTACCTGGCCCTGGCCGACGAGCTCGGCGCGCTGATACACAGCGGCGCGCTGCGCGCCGGCGACCGCCTGCCCTCGGTGCGCCAGACCTGCCAGACCCGGCATCTGAGCCCGGCCACGGTGTTCCAGGCCTATTACCTGCTGGAGTCACGCGGCCTCGTCAGCGCCGCGCCGCGCTCGGGCTATTTCGTCAACGCGCTGCCGCTTGGCGCCAGCCCGCGCACCTCGCAGCCCTCGGCGCAGCCCGGGCCGGTGGCGGTGAGCGAGCTGGTGTTCGAGGTGCTGGGCGCCTCCAGCGCCGCCGCGCTGCTGCCGCTGGGCTCGGCCTTCCCGGCGGCCACGCTGTTCCCGCTCGAGCCGCTGCGGCGCGCCCTGCAGGCCGGCATGCGCAAGCTCGAGCCCGCCCAGATCACCGCCGAGCTGCCGCTCGGCCACGAGGGGCTGCGGCGCCAGATCGCGCTGCGCTATCTGCGCCTGGGCATCAGCGTGGCGCCGGACGAGATCGTGCTGACGAATGGTGCGCTGGAAGCCCTCAACCTGTGTCTGCAGGTGCTGACGCGACCGGGCGATGCGGTGCTGATCGAGGCGCCAGGCTTCTACGCCGCGCTGCAGGCGCTCGAGCGCCTGGGCCTGCGCGCCATCGAAGTGCCCACCCATGCCGGCGAGGGTGCCGATCTGGATGCCATGGCCGCGCTCATCGCCGAGCACCGCCCCAAGGCCTGCTGGCTGATGACGAGTTTCCAGAACCCGCTCGGCAGCCTGATGCCGGCCGACAAGAAACGCGCCCTGGTGGCGCTGCTGGCCGGCGCGGGCATCCCGTTGATCGAGGACGATGTCTATGCCGAGCTGCACCACGGCCCCGACGCCGCGCTGCCGGCCAAGGCCTATGCGCCGCAGGGTCAGGTCTTGCATTGCGGCTCCTTCTCCAAATGCCTGGCGCCGGGCTACCGGGTCGGCTGGGCCGCGCCCGGGCCCTATCTGCGCCAGCTGCAACGCCTCAAGCTGATGAGCAGCCTGGGTGTTTCGCTGCCGGCCCAGGCCGGCCTGAACGAGTACCTGCAGGGCGGCGCCTACGATGCACATCTGCGCCGCCTGCGCGCCGCGCTGGCCAGCCAGCAGCAGGCCATGCTGGCCGCCCTGCAAGCGCAGCTGCCGGCGGGCGCGCGCATGACCCGGCCGCGCGGCGGCTACTTCATCTGGGTGGAACTGCCGGCGGCCTGCGACGCGCTGCTGCTGCAACGCCAGCTGCTGGCCGAAGGCATCAGCACGGCGCCGGGGCCGATCTTCTCGGCGCGCGCCGAGTTCCGCCATTGCCTGCGCCTGAACAGCGGCCACCCCTGGGATGCGCGCATGGCGGCCGGCATCGCGCGCCTGGGCGCGCTGGCCAAGGCACAGCTGGCGCACTGATCCGGTCGCGCCGGGCCGGCACTGATCCTGTGCGGGTCGGCCGCCGGCTGGCAAGATGCCGGCCCATGCCCCGACTGATTCTGCTCTGGCTGCTGGCCCTGCTGCCGCCGCTGGCCGGCGCCCAAGCGCCGTTCGAAGACAGCATGGCCCAGCGCATGCAGGCCTGCACCCTCTGCCATGGCAAAGAGGGGCGCGCCGCGCCGGACGGCTACTACCCGCGCATCGCCGGCAAGCCGGCCGGTTATCTTTACCAGCAGCTGCTGGCCTTCCGCGACGGCCGTCGCCACTACGGCCCGATGCGCGAGCTGCTCGCGCCGCTCAGCGACGCCTATCTGCAGGAGATCGCGCAGCACTTCGCGCAACTGGAGCTGCCCTATGCGGCGGCTCAACCCGCCGCCCTGCCGGCGCAAGACCTGGCACGCGGCCAGGCCCTGGTGCGCCAGGGCGACGCGAGCCGCGGCCTGCCCGCCTGCAGCGCCTGCCATGGCGAGGCGCTGTTGGGTGCCCAGGCGCGCATCCCCGGCCTGCTGGGCCTGCCGCGCGACTACCTGAACGGCCAACTCGGCGCCTGGCGGGCCGGCCAGCGCCGCGCCGCCGCGCCCGACTGCATGGCGGAGATCGCCAAGCGCCTGCGCCCCGAGGAGATCAACGCCATCTCGCATTGGCTGGCCGGCCAGACCGTGCCCGTGGGGGGCAAGCCGGCGCCCAGCCCGCCCATGCCCGCGCCGATGCGCTGCGGAGGCCTGCCATGAGCTGGCGCCATGCGCTCGCCGCGCTGGCGCTGTGCCTGCTGGCCGGCCCGGCCAGTGCCGCGCCCGACACGGCACAGATCGAGCAGGGCGCCTACCTGGCACGCGTGGGCAACTGCATGGGCTGCCACACCCAGGCCGGCGGCCAAGCCTATGCGGGCGGGCGCGCCATCCCCACGCCCTTTGGCACGGTGTTCGCCCCCAACCTGACCCCCGACCCGGCCACCGGCCTGGGCCGCTGGAACGCCGAAGATCTCTGGAACGCCCTGCACCATGGCCGCAGCCGGGATGGGCGCCTGCTCAGCCCCGCCTTTCCCTACGACAACTACACCCTGCTGAGCCGCGCCGACAGCGACGCCATCCACGCCTATCTGCGCAGCCTGCCGGCGGTGGTGGCGCCGGCACGCGCCCATGGCTTGCGCTTCCCCTACAACACGCAGGCCGCGCTACGGGTCTGGCGCGCGCTCTTCTTCCGCCCCGGCGAATACCGCCCCGAGCCTGGCCGCGACCCGGCCTGGAACCGCGGCGCCTATCTGAGCCAGGGCCTGGCGCATTGCAGCGCCTGCCACGGCCCGCGCAATGCGCTGGGCGCAAGACCTGGCCCCGCGGACTTCAGCGGTGCCGCCCTGCCCGGCATGGGCTGGTACGCGCCCTCGCTGCACGACCGGCGCGAGGCCGGCGTGGCCGGCTGGGCCGAGGCCGATCTGATGCAATGGCTGAAGACCGGCACGGCCGCGCCCGGCAGCGCCCTCGGGCCGATGGCCGAGGTGGTGCTGGGCAGCACCCGCCACCTCAGCGAGCCGGACCTGCGCGCGATGGCGCGCTATCTGCAATCCCTGCCGCCGCAGGCACGGCCGCGGCCGCCGGCCCAGGCCGCCGCGCCCGCGCTGCGCGCGCAAGGGCGAAGCGCCTACCTCGACCATTGCGCCAGCTGCCATGGCCGCGATGGCGAGGGCCGCCCCGGCGCCTATCCGGCGCTGCGCGGCAATCGCACCGTGCTGATGGAGCCGCCCACCAACCTGCTGCGCGTGATGCTGCAGGGCGGCTTCGCGCCCGCCACGCCGGGCCATCCGCGCCCCTACGGCATGCCGCCCTTTGCGGGCCAGTTGAACGAGGCCGAGCTGGCCGCGATCGCCAGCTATATCCGCCAGGCCTGGGGCAACCAGGCAGGCGCCGTGCAGGCCCTGCAGGTGCTGCAGCACAAGGCCACGCGTTAACCCTTAGACGCGATCAAGCAAGCCCCCGAACGGGGGATCAAGGCTCGGCCGAGCGCGGAAAACGTCACGGCGCCGAATTGTTGCAATGTGTCACGGCGCGGCGCGCGCCGGCACACTCCGGGCTGCTGTTGAGGCGGCCGCCAGGGCGCTCACAACAGCCGTCATGCAACCCGTTTCGCACACGGCCGAAGATTCCGCGACAGATGTCACAGCGCCAGATTCCCTCCCGTGTTTACCCGTATCCAGCAGCCGCACAAGGGCTCCGACAACCGGCTGCAGGCTGATCGCCTGCAGCGAACCTACAAGACTCCGACCTGAGGGAACTTCTGATGAAGCTTCTGTCCCAACTGCGCATCGGGCAACGCCTGGCGCTGAGCTACACCCTGCTGATCCTGCTGCTGATCGCGATCGGCAGCTATGGCGCCTACAGTGCCAACCGCCTGTCCAAGGATCTCGACCGCACCGCCAATTCCAGCCTGGTGAAGATCGCCAGCGCCAACGCCCTGGAAGGCAATGTCAACGTGGTGGCACGCGCCGCCCGCGACCTGCTGCTGCTGGACGAAGCGCGCCAGATCAAGAAGCAGAACGCCGCCATCGAAGCCGCGCTGCAGGACAGCGAGAAGCAGCTCGCCGGCCTGGAAGCCACGCTGGACGGCGCCAAGGAGAAGGACTTGATGGGCCAGGTGCGCGAGCGCCAGGGCAAGTTCTTCGCCGCCGTGGCCAGGTTCCAGAAGGTGCAGAAGGACGCCTCGCCCGATGAGGCGCGCGAAAGCCTGATCACCGATGTGCGCCCGGCCCAGCAGGCCTACCAGGACGGCCTCAAGGGCCTGGTCGATCTGCAGTTCGAAAGCGCCAGCGACCTGGCCAAGTCGGGTGCCGAGATCGCCAGCAACTCCGTCATCGTGACCGCCGTGCTGGTGGTACTGGCGGTGCTGATCGGCGGCGGCGGTGGCATCACCATCGCGCGCTCCATCGTGGTGCCGGCGCGCCAGGCCAAGGACGTGGCCCAGGCCATCAGCGCGGGCGATCTGTCGCAGCACATCGAGGCCGACGGCCAGGACGAACTCAGCCAGATGCTGCACGCCATGCGCGACATGCAGCTGGCGCTCTCGGGCGTGGTCAGCAGCGTCAGCTCGGCCGCCGGCGAGGTGGCACAGAACTCCAGCGAGATCGCCGGCAGCAATGTCGACCTCTCCGACCGCACCGCGCGCTCGGCCGCCAGCCTGCAGAACACCGCCGCCTCGGTGGAGCAGATCGCCTCCAACCTGCACGGCGCCAGCGAACTCACCCGCAAGGCCGCCGGCATCGCCACCAAGGCGCGCCAGTCCGCCTCGGCCGGTGGCCAGGTGGTCTCGCAGGTAGTGGCCACGATGGAAGAGATCAGCAGCAGCTCGCGCAAGATCGGCGACATCATCGGCGTGATCGACGGCATCGCTTTCCAGACCAACATCCTGGCCCTGAACGCCGCGGTGGAAGCGGCGCGCGCCGGCGAGCATGGCCGCGGCTTTGCGGTGGTGGCCTCCGAGGTGCGCGCGCTGGCCTCGCGCTCGGCCGCTGCCGCCAAGGAGATCAAGGTGCTGATCCAGGAATCCTCGGTGAAGGTGGAGAACGGCACGGCGCTGGTCAACAACGCCGGCATCACCATCCGCAGCGTGGTCGACGAGGTCAACAACATGGGCCAGCTGATCGAGGAGATCTCGCATTCGGCCCAGGAGCAGGCCAGCGGCGTGGGCGTGGTGAACCAGGCCATGAACGAGCTGGACCGCACCACGCAGCAGAACACCACCTTGGTGGACGACCTCTCGCGCTCCACCGACGCGCTCAAGAACAGCTCCTCGCGCCTGCTCGAGGCGGTGGGCTTCTTCCGCGCCACCACCGCCTGAAACAGGCCAGACCCTTTCCCTGCCGTAACGAAGAGAACCGATATGAAAGCCTTCCACACCTTGACCCGTTCCGCCGCCGCCTGCTGCGCCCTGCTGGCCCTGGCCATCAGCGCCCATGCCGCGGTGCCGAAGATCGTCAAGAAGGTGCCGCCCGAATTCCCCGCCGAGGCCTCGCGCAAGTCGATCACCACCGGCACCGTGAAGGCCAAGATGGCGATCGATCCGGACGGCAAGGTCTCTTCCGTGGACATCATCGAGGCCGAACCCCGCAAGGTGTTCGACAAGGCCGTCACCGCCGCGCTGATGGACTGGCGCTTCGAAGCCTCGGGCGAGAAGCAGACCCACGAGGTCAAGCTGGTGTTCAAGAACGAGGACTGAGTCAGGACTTCGCACATGCCCTGCGGCATGTGCAAAGCCAGACTCAGGCCCACGAAAGGCCCTGCTCCGCAGGGCCTTCTGCATTTCATCCATCTGCATGACCTAAATCAAGGAATGCACTGACGCGCCAGGCCTCGCTTGCTAGAGTCGGTATAGCGGACACGGTGCCATCAGAGCGCCCCCCATCGCAAGGACAGCCATCGACCCCACAGGGACGGATCGGCGGCACAAGCGGAGGTGTCATGAGAGTCAACACGCCGGTAAGCCAGCGGGAATATCCCTTCCCCAAGGGCGAGACGCTGGTCTCGACCACGGACCTGCAGGGCCGCATCCTGTATTGCAACGAGGCCTTCATCGAGGTCAGCGGCTATACGCGCGAGGAACTGCTGGGTCAGCCCCACAACCTGATACGCCACCCGGACATGCCCAGCGAGGCCTTCCGCGACATGTGGGCCACCATCCAGAGCGGCCAGCCCTGGTCGGCGCTGGTGAAGAACCGCCGCAAGAACGGCGACTACTACTGGGTGCAGGCCAACGTCACGCCGCTGCTGGACGAACGCGGCCGGCCCAACGGCTATATGTCGGTGCGCACCGAGGCCAGCGCCGCGGCCACCGCGGCGGCCGAGCAGCTCTATGCCGGCATGCGGGCGCAGGCCGCCCAGGGCCGGCTCACGCAGGGCCTGCACGAAGGCCTGCTGGTGAACATGACGCCGCTGGGGCAGTTGCGCCGCCGCCTGCAGCCGGGCCTGGCGGGCCGCATGCGCCTGCTGATGGCGCTGCCGGCCCTGCTGGGCTTCGGCCTGGCCAGCCTGCCGCTGCCCGGCGCACCGCGCTGGCTCTGGGGCCTCGCCGTCGCGGCGCTGTGCGCCTGGCTGGGCGGCAGCTATCTGGCCGGCCTGGCGATCGCACCGCTGCGCAAGCTGGTGAGCTTTGCCAACCGCATGGCCGCGGGCGACCTGACCCAGAGCCTCAGCGAGCAACGCCGCGACGAGGTGGGCCAGATCGCGCGCGCGCTGGCCCAGCTGAACGTGAACCTGATGTCCATCGTGCGCGACGCGCGCGTCGGCGTGACCGAGCTGCACCATGGCACGCAGGCGATCTCCGAGGGCAATGCCGATCTGTCGGCGCGCACCGAGACGCAGGCCAGCAATCTGCAGCAGACCGCCTCGTCGATGGAGCAGATCACCAGCACCATACGCGCCAGCACCGAGATGGCGCAGAGCGCGGCCCGGCATGCCGCCGCCGCGCTGGCGGTGAGCAGCAACAGCAACCAGGCGGTGGCCGCGGTGGCGCGCAGCATGGAGAGCATCAGCTCGGCCTCGGCGCGCATCGCCGACATCATCCAGGTGGTCGACAGCATCGCCTTCCAGACCAATATCCTGGCGCTCAATGCCGCGGTGGAAGCGGCGCGCGCCGGCGAGCAGGGGCGTGGCTTTGCGGTAGTGGCCTCCGAGGTGCGCGCGCTGGCCCAGCGCACCAGCACCGCCGCCCGCGAGGTGCGCGGCCTGATCGCCGAGTCCAGCGAGCGCGTCGCCGAGGGTGGCCAGCAGGTCCAGCAGGCCCAGCAGGCGATGGGCGAGATGCAGCATGCGGTGGACGATATGCACCAGCTGATCAGCCGCATCAGCCATGGCATGGGCGAGCAGATGCTGGGCGTGGAGCAGATCAACAGCGCGGTGGCCCAGCTCGACACGCTGACGCAGCAGAACGCCGCGCTGGTGGAGGAGGTGTCGGCCTCGGCCATGGGCCTGAACGAACAGGCCCAGGCGGTGGAGGATTCGGTCAGCGTGTTCAGGTTGCGCGGCCATGAGCAGCGCGCCGCGCCCGACGCGGTGGCCCTGCGGCGTGCCGCCAAGGCGGGCTTGCAGCGCGCCGCCTGAGTGACGCCCGGGCGACGCCGCACGCAATCATGAAATAAGCCACAACCGCGCCCACCGCCGGCAGCGGGCGGGCGGGCTGATCGACGCAGCGCAGCGCTTTGGCCGCATCATGCGTGCTCCACTCCTGCGTATCAGCCATGGATCCCAGCCGCGTGCGCCTGTTCGAGCCGGACGACGAAGTCGCCCGCCTCCAGGCCATGCTGGAGCAGGCGCCCAAGGGCGCGGCCCTGCGCACCGAGCTGATCCTGGCCTGGCAGCTGCGCGAACGCGACACCGCGCGCGCGCGCCAGCTGGCCGATGACATCGCGCACCGGCTCGCCGCCGCCCCCGAGCATGCCGCCGAGCGCGCCGGCCTGCAGCCGCGGCTGCGCCTGCTGCAGGCCGAATGCCTGCGCCTGCAGGCCGAGCTGCCGGCCGCCTTGCTTGAGGCGCAGGCCGCGACGAGCGAATTCAACACGCAGGGCGATCGCTGCGGCATGGTCGATGGCTGCTGGGTGCAGGCCCTGGTGCTGGCCAACCAGGGCCAGACGCAGGCGCGCGATGCCGTGCTCGAGCAGGGCATCGTGCTGGCCCAGGCCGCCGGCGACGAGGAACGCCAGCTCATCCTGGAAGCCACGCTGGGGCGCTACCAGTCCTTCC
Source organism: Roseateles sp. FW301-B2 (assembly GCF_058788955.1). Classification (NCBI taxonomy): domain Bacteria; kingdom Pseudomonadati; phylum Pseudomonadota; class Betaproteobacteria; order Burkholderiales; family Sphaerotilaceae; genus Roseateles; species Roseateles sp. FW301-B2. The sequence goes on along the minus strand of NZ_JBYTBE010000004.1, from coordinate 94,161 downwards.
GCGAGCTGCGCGCCGCCGAGCAGCGCTGGTCCGAACGCTTCACCGCCCTGCTGCCCGGGCTGCGCGCGCCGGCCGCCGCGGGCGTGCACCTGTTCTTCGGCAGCTGCGCCTACCGCGCCAGCGACTATGCCGGCGCGATCCAGCATTTCAACCGCGGCTTCGAGGCGGCCGTCAAGAGCGGCCAGCTGCACAACGCCATCACCGCGGCCGGCAATATCGGCAACGCCTTCACCAGCCTGAACGACCACGACACCGCGCTCGAGTGGGTGCAGCGCGCCCTCGAGCTGGCGCGCCCCACCGGCTGGCCCGCCAGCGTGGGTGCCTGCCTGAGCCAGATGGGCGAGACGCTGCGCCGCCTGCAGCGCCTGGATCTGGCCGAGGCCCTGCTGGAAGAAGCGCTGCAGACGCTCAAGCCGCTGGAGGCCTCGCGCAACTACGCCGTGGCGCTGAAGTACCGCGCCGATCTGGCGCTGGACCGCGGCGCCTACCAGCAGGCGCTGGACTGCTATCTGATGCTGGAGCAGCGCTCCAGCGGCCCGCAGGGCGGCGACCTGCAGCTCGAAATGCAGTGCGGCAAGGCCAAGGCCCTGCTGCAGCTAGGCCAGCTCGAGGCCGCCGGGCGGGTCGCGCAGGAGGCCTTGCAGCAGGCGGTGCAGGCCGGCCTGGACGACCAGCAGGTGGAGGCCCGCCAGGTGCTGGCGGCCATCAGCGGCCAGCTGGCGCGGCAGGGCCGGCAGCCCGAGACCAGCGCGCTCGAGCATCTGGAGCAGGCCCTGCAGGTGGCCGGCCGCATCGCCGGCTACCAGGCCTCGGCCGATCTGCTCAGCGACCTGGGCCACGCCTATGCGCAGGCCGGCCGCCATGCCGAGGCCTACGCCGCCTCCGAACAATCGGTGGCCACGCGCGAGCGCCTGCACAGCCAGGTGGCCCACCAGCGCCTGATGGCCCTGCAGCTGCGCCACATGACCGAGAACGCGCGTGCCGAGGCCGCCCACCACAAGCAGATGGCCGAGGCCGAGGCCAAGCGCGCCGCCCTGCTGCAACGCACCAGCGTGACGCTGGAGCGGCTCGGCGCGATCGGCCAGGAGATCACCGCCCATCTGGACGCCGAATCGGTGTTCCTGACCCTGCACCGCCATGTGCACGCCCTGCTCGATGCCGCGGGTTTCTGCGTCTACCTGATGGATGCCGACGGCCTGGCCCTGACCTCGGTGTTCGACATGGAAAACGGCCAGCGCCTGCCCAGCGAGCGCGTCGCGCTGAACGACCCGCATTCCAACTCGGCGCGCTGCGTGCGCGAGCGGCGCGAGCTTTCGGTGCACCTGGCCGCCGACGGCAGCGACCCCAGCCAGGTGCCCGGCACCATGCGCACCCTCAGCGCCCTGTTCGCGCCGCTGATGGTGGGCGAGCGCGTGCTGGGCGTGATGACGCTGCAGTCGCCGCATGCCAATGCCTATGCCGAACACGAGTGGCTGATCTTCCGCAGCCTGTGCGCCTATACCGCGATCGCGCTGGACAACGCCAGCGCCTACCGGCACCTGAAGGATGCCCAGGCCCAGCTGGTGGCACAGGAGAAGCTGGCGGCGCTGGGCGCCCTGGTGGCCGGCGTGGCGCATGAGCTCAACACGCCGATCGGCAACAGCCTGCTGATGGCCTCCACCCTGCAGCAGCGCAGCGAGGAGATCACCCAGGCCGCACAGGACAACAGCCTGCGGCGCTCGGCCCTGATGAGCTATCTGGCCGATGCCAGCTCCGCCTCGCAGCTGATCGCGCGCGGCCTCAGCACCGCCGCAGCCCTGGTCGCCAGCTTCAAGCAGGTGGCGGCCGACCGCACCACCGAGCAGCGCCGCGTGTTCGACCTCGCGCACACCAGCCAGGACATCGTCGCCACCATGATGGGCGCGATCCGCAAGAGCGGCCATGCGATTGCGCTGGAGCTCCCCGAGGGCATCCGCATGGACGCCTACCCCGGCCCCTTCGGCCAGGTGCTCACCAACCTGATCAACAACGCGCTGCTGCATGCCTTCGAGGGCCGCAGCCGCGGCCGCATGCTGCTGACGGCCGCGCCGGCCAGGCCCGGCTGGGTGGAACTGCGCTTCAGCGACAACGGCCGCGGCATCAGTGCCGAGCATCTGCACCGCATCTTCGAGCCCTTCTTCACCACCAAGCTGGGCCAGGGCGGCAGCGGCCTGGGGCTGTCGATCAGCTACAACATCGTGAAGAGCCTGTTCGGCGGTGAGATCCAGGTCGAGGCCGCCCCCGGCGGCGGCTGCTGCTTCGTGCTGCAGCTGCCGCTGAGCGCGCCCGAACAGCCGCTGGATGCGCGCCTGGCCGCGCCCGAACGCTTTTCCTGAGCCCGGGCGCCCAAGTCCGGGACAATGCGGACTTCGACAGCAGCAGCACAGCGAGCACAGACGAGATGGCGATTCAATGGTTCCCCGGGCATATGAACACGACCCGGAATGCGATCAAGGAGCGCATGAAGGGCGGCATCGACGTGGTGATCGAGCTGCTCGACGCGCGCTGCCCGGGCGCCAGCGCCAACCCCCTGCTGGCCGAGCTGACCGACAGCAAGCCCACCCTCAAGCTGCTCAACAAGCAGGACCTCGCCGACCCGGCGCGCACCGCCTTGTGGCTGGCTCATTACAACGCCCTGCCCGCCACCCGCGCGATCGCGCTGGACACCGCCATGGTGGCGCCCGCCAAGGCGCTGGTGGCCGCCTGCCGCGAGCTGGCGCCGAACCGCGGCGGCATGGCCAAGCCGCTGCGCGTGCTGATCTGCGGCATCCCCAATGTGGGCAAGTCCACCCTCATCAACACCCTGGTGGGCAAGCGCTCGGCCAAGACCGGCGACGAGCCCGGCATCACCAAGGTGGAGCAGAAGATCGTGCTGGACCAGGACGTCTACCTGTTCGACACCCCCGGCATGCTGTGGCCCCGCATCAGCATCGAGCAGGCCGGCTACAACCTCGCCGCCAGCGGTGCGGTGGGCCGCAATGCCTTTGACGAGGCCGAGGTGGCGCTGGAACTGCTGCACTATCTGCGCGCCGAATACGCCGGCCGGGTGGAGGAGCGCTACAAGCTCGCCAGCAGCGTCGACGGCGGCGAACTGGACGACGAGGGCCTGCTCACCGCGATTGGTCGCAAGCGCGGCGCCATGCTGGGCGGCGGGCGCGTCAGCCTGCAAAAGGCCGCCGAGGTGCTGATCTACGAATTCCGCCAGGGCCTGCTGGGCCGCATCACCCTGGAGACGCCGGAGCAGTTCGCCGCCTGGGCGGCCGCCGCGGCACTGGCCGACCAGCAGCGCCTGGAAAAGATCGCCGCGCGCAAGCGCAAGACCAAGACGCCGCAGCGCGGTGGTCCGGTGGCGGAAGACGAGCAATAAGTCACATCCCGGGGCAGACACTGGGGTTTGTCATGAGGCTCACACAGTGGCGCGGCATGGTGCCGGCATGTTCACCCACTTTGCCGACCTCACCACCATGCCCAGCCTCAGCATCCGCAAGCGCCTCATCCTGGCCGCCGCCTTCGTGGGCCTGTGCATGGCCGGCCTGGCGCTCTATGCGCAGCTGAGCCTGCGCGCCAGCGAACAGGCCACCGAGGCCTTCTTCACCCGCCCCCAGGTGCAGGCGCGCCAGGCCGGCGAACTCAAGGCCGCGCTCGGCACGCTCTTCATGCACGAGAAGAACATGCTGATCAGCTACGAGCTGCTCAGCGAGGCGCAGCGTCATGAGCAGCTATGGCGGGCCAGCTGGCGCGAGGCCGAGGGCCTGCTCGCCAGCCTGCGCGCGCTGCGGCCCGATGCGGAAAGCAGCGCCGCGCTGGCCGAGCTGGAGGCCGGCCTGCGCGGCTACCGCAGCGGCTTCGAGCCGGTGATGAAGGAGGTGCTGGAGGAGCGCCTGCTCACCCCGGCCGAGGGCAACCGCGCCATGCAACCGGTGCTGCCCGCGGTGCAGCGCGCCCAGGCCGCGCTGCAGACCCTGGTGCGCGTCAGCGCGGCCCAGGCCGACGAGGCGCGCGCGGCGCTGGAGGCGCGCGCCCGCCACACGCGCTGGGTGCTGACGCTGGGGCTGAGCGTCTGCCTGGCGCTGTGCCTGGCGGTGCTGCTGCTCACCACCCGCTCGGTGGTGCGCGCCATCGGCGCCGCGCGCGCCGCCGCCGAACGCATTGCCGCCGGCGACCTCAGCGTGGCGATCGTGCCGCAGGGCGACGACGAGGCCGCGCAGATGCTGCTGGCGCTGGCGCGCATGCAGCAAAGCCTGGCCGGCCTGGTGGGCGAGGTGCGCGACACCACCGCCGGCCTGCATGCCGCCTCGCAGGACATTGCCAGCGGCAACCAGGACCTGAGCGAACGCAGCGAGCACAGCGCCTCCAGCCTGCAGCAGACCAGCGCCAGCATGGCCCTGCTGAGCGACAAGGTGCAGCGCAGCGCTGCCGATGCGCAAACGGCCCGCGCGCTGGCCAGCGACGCCAGCCGGGTGGCCACGCGCGGCGGCGAGGTGGTGGCCCAGGTGGTGCAGACCATGGACGAGATCCAGGCCAGCTCCAAACGCATCGGCGACATCGTCGGCGTGATCGACGGCCTGGCGTTCCAAACCAATATCCTCGCCCTGAACGCGGCCGTGGAGGCGGCGCGCGCCGGCGAGCAGGGCCGCGGCTTCGCGGTGGTGGCGGCCGAGGTGCGCAGCCTGGCGACGCGCTCGGCCGAGGCCGCCAAGGAGATCAAGCAGCTGATCGGCGCCTCGGTGCACAAGGTGGGCAGCGGCACCGCGCTGGTGGTGGATGCGGGCCAGACCATGCAGGACATCGTGCAATCGGTGCGCAGCGTCAGCGCCACCATCGCCGGCATCAGCGCCTCGGCCCAGCAGCAAAGCCAGGAGCTCGGCGAGGTCAGCAGCGCGGTGGCGCAGCTGGACGAGCTGACGCAGCGCAACGCCGCCCTGGTGGAGCAATCGGCGGCGGCGGCCGAGGGCCTGCGCGAGCGGGCCGAGCGCCTGCAGGGGCTGGTGGCGGGCTTCCGCTGCTGAGCGTTCAGCCCAGGCCCAGCAGCACCCGCGCCTCAGCCGGGCTGGCCACCGCGCGGCCGGCGCGCTCGGCGCATTGCGTCAGCGCCTGGATCAGCACGCCATTGCCGCTGGCGCGCTCGCCATCCGGCAGGTAGAAGGTGTCTTCCAGGCCGGTGCGCAGCATGCCGCCCAGCTCGGCGGTCTTCTGGTGCACCGGCCAGATCTCGCTGCGGCCGATCAGGGTGGTCTGCCAGAGCGCGCCGGGCGGCAGATAGCGCGGCAGCAGGGATAACAGCTCGGCGTCGCAGGGCATGCCCGAGGCCACGCCCATGACGAAGTTGAGGTCGGGCGTGCCGCGGTACATGCCGGCCTTCAGGTACATGCCCACCGCGCGCACGATGCCGACATCGAAGCACTCGAACTCGGGATGCGCGCCGCATTCGGCCATCACGTCCAGAAAGGCCTGCACCTTGGCCACCGGGTTGTCGAACACCATCGGCGGCCAGGCCCAAGTGCCATCGTCCTTGAGCTTGAGGTAGTTGAGGCTGCCGGCATTGCAGGCGGCGATCTCGGGGCGCACGCGGCGTATGCAGGCCGCCGGGCCGGCGATGTCGGGGCCGATCACCCCCGTGGTGAGGTTGATGATGACGCCGGGGCAGGCGGCACGGATGGCCGAGACGACGCTGTCGGCCACCTCCGGGTCCCAGCTGGGCAGATGGCTCAAGCCCTCCTCCTGCATGCGCAGATGCACATGCATCACCGAGGCGCCGGCGTTGAAGGCGTCGCGCGCCTCACTGGCCATCTGCGCCGGCGTCACCGGCACCGGATGCTGCCTGGGGTTGGTGAGCACGCCGGTGAGCGCGCAGGTCAGGATGGCTTTGTTGTCCATTCAGTTGTCCTCGAGTTCAACGAGCAGGGCGCCGGCCGCGACCGATTCGCGCGGGCCCACATGCAGGGTCTTGACGCGCCCGGCGCGCCCGGCGGTGAGCCACATCTCCATCTTCATGGCCTCGACGCTGAGCAAGGCCTGACCCTCGGCAACGCTGTCGCCCTCGGCCACCAGCACCTGCGCCACCAGGCCGGCCACCGGGGCGCGGGCATGGGCGGGGTTGTTGAGATCCCGCGCTTCAGGGAAGGCCGAGGGTTCGTGGAAACGGAACACCGCGGCGCCAGCGGCGAGCTCCAGGCTGCCGGCCTGCTCGTCGCGCAAGGCAATCACGCTGCGCTGCACGCCGTCCAGACTGATGCGCCAGCGCCCCGCGGCGTCCTGGCCCAGCAGGCTGAGTTCATGCACTTGTTCACCGGCTTGCAGGCGCAACTGGCGGCCGCCGACCGTTGCGCGCCATTGCCGGCGCTGCTCTCCCTGCTGCAGGCTGAGATCGAAACTCGCCACGCTGGCGGGCCGCGGCGCGGCGGGCGTCGGCACCATCAAGACCAAGGCCGCGGCGATCAGCCAATCCGACTCGCTGGGCTCGGGGGCAGGCAAATGCCAGCCGTCCAGCGAGGCGGTGTGCAGGCGCGCCTGGCGGAAGTCCGGATGGTCCAGCAGCTCGGCCAGGAAGCAGGCGTTGTTGGCGATGCCCAGCAGGGGCGCATCGGCGAGCGCCGCGCGCAGGCGCCGGATCGCGTCCTCGCGGTCGCGCCCATGGGCGATGAACTTGGCCACCATGGCGTCGTAGTGCGGCCCGACCTCGCCGCCCTCGGCCACGCCGGCGTCGATGCGCACCCCGGGGCGCAGCGCCAGCTCGGGCCGCCACCAGGCGATGCGGCCGGTCTGCGGCCGGAAACCCTCGTAGGGGTTCTCCACGTAGAGCCGCGCCTCGATGGCATGACCCTGGAACTGCACGTCCTGCTGGGCAAGCGGCAGGGGCTCGCCGGCGGCGATGCGCAGCTGCCATTCCACCAGGTCCAGGCCGGTGACGCATTCGGTCACCGGGTGCTCGACCTGCAGCCGCGTGTTCATCTCCAGGAAGTAATGCTTCAGTTCGGCATCGACGATGAACTCGACCGTGCCCGCGCCCACATAGCCCACCGCCTGCGCGGCCGCCACCGCATCGGCTCCCATGGCGGCGCGCATCGCCGGGCTCACCAGCGGCGAGGGCGACTCCTCGATGACCTTCTGGCGGCGGCGCTGCGCGGTGCAGTCGCGCTCGCCGAGGTGGATGCAAGCCCCTCGGGCATCGGCAAACACCTGGATCTCGATGTGGCGGCCTTCGGTGATGAGGCGCTCCAGCATCAGCGTGCCGTCGCCAAAGGCGCTCTCGGCCTCGCGGCGCGCGCTCGCGATGGCGCCCGCCAGTTCAGCGGCCCGATGCACCACCCGCATGCCGCGCCCGCCGCCGCCGGCCACGGCCTTCACCAGCAGCGGGTAACCCAGCTTCATCGCCTCGGCGCTGAGCGTGGCCTCGTCCTGCTGCTCACCCAGATAACCGGGCACGCAGGGCACGCCGGCCGCCAGCATGCGCCGCTTGGCCGCCGACTTGCTGCCCATGGCCGCGATGCTGGCCGCCGGCGGCCCGATGAACACCAGGCCCGCGTCCGCGCAGGCCTGGGCAAAGTCGGCGCGCTCGGAGAGAAAACCGTAGCCCGGATGGATGGCGTCGGCGCCGCTGCGGTGCGCGGCCTCCAGCATCGCCGCGATGTCCAGATAGGACCCAATCTGCAGGGCCTCATCGGCCTGCGCCACATGGGGCGAGCACGCGTCCGGCTCGGTGTAGACGGCCACGCTGCGATAGCCCAGCGTGCGCGCCGTGCGCATCACCCGGCAGGCGATTTCGCCGCGGTTGGCGACAAGAATCTTGCTAAACATGGCTGCTCCGCGGCTCAATCGCCGCTTGCTGCGCGAGCCAGGCGATTTGGTGTTCGCTCACATGCTGCGCATATGAGCGCTCCCCCGCGCCTGCGGCGCGACCGCCGCGGTTGGCGATGAGGATCTTGCTGAAACTGCTGCTCATACGGGCGCCCATGCCGGTTTGCGTTTCTCGAGAAAGGCGCTCACGCCCTCCATGCCCTCGGGCCCCAGCGCCGCGCGGGTAAAGGCCTCGGCCGCCTCGTCCACCAGGCTGGCCGGCGCATGCAGGCGCGCGCGCGCCATCAGCTGCTTGGTGGCGGCCAGCGCGGCCGGTGCGCATTGCAGGATCTCGCCCAGCACGCGCTGCAGGGCCGCATCCAGCTCGGCGCCAACGCCGTGCAGCTCGTGCAGCAGGCCCAGGGCCAGGGCCGCGCGCCCATCGAGCTTGCCGCCGGTAACGGCAAGGCGGCGTGCCTGCGAGTAGCCCAGGCGCTCCACCAGAAAGGGCGCGATCTGCGCCGGCACCACGCCCAGCGAGGTCTCGGGCAGACGGAAGCTCACCGTCTCGCCGCCCAGGGCCACGTCGGCCACGCAGGCCAGGCCGAAGCCGCCGCCCATCACCACGCCCTCCAGCAGCGCCACGGTGGCCAGCCTGCTGGCCGCGAAGGCGCCGCAGAGATGGCCGAAGGCGGCATTCATCTCGGCCAGCACGGAAGGGCCTTCGTCGGCCAGGCGCATGCGCGCGCCGGCCATGTCCTTGAGGTCGCCGCCGGCGCAGAAATGCCCGCCCGCACCGCGCAGCACGATCACGCGCACCGTGGCATCGGCCTCGGCCGCCGCGAGCGCGGCGCGCAGCTCGGCCACCATGGCCATCGAGAGCGCGTTGCGCAGCTCGGGGCGATTCAGCGTCAGGTGCAACACGCCGCCCTCTTGGCGCAGCAGCAGGGTCTGGTAGTCGGCCATATCGCTCAGCCCTTCGGCAGCGTGCCTTCGAGCTTGCAGATGATGGACAGCATCACCTCGTCGGCGCCGCCGCCGATCGAGACCAGGCGGCCATCGCGGTAGGACTGGCTGATGGGGTTGTCCCAGGTGAAGCCCATGCCGCCCCAGTACTGCAGGCAGGAATCGGACACCTCGCGGATCAGGCGGCCGCATTTGAGCTTGGCCATCGAGGCCAGCTTGGTGACGTCCTTGCCCGCCACATATTGATCCACCGCCGCGTAGGTGAGCGCGCGCAGCGCCTCCACCTCGGTGCGCAGCTCGGCCAGGCGGAAATGCACCACCTGGTTGTCGAGGATGGACTTGCCGAAGGCCTTGCGTTCGCGCGTGTAGCCGATCGTCAGGTCGATCAGCCGGTCCAGGTTCTTCAGCGAGCTGGCCGCGCCCCAGAGCCGCTCCTCCTGGAACTGCATCATCTGGAACATGAAGCCCATGCCCTCCTGGCCGATCAGGTTGCGCTGCGGCACGCGCACGTTGTCGAAGAAGAGCTGGGCGGTGTCGGAGGCGTCCATGCCGATCTTGTGGATCTTCTGGCGCGTGATGCCGGGCAGGTCCATGGGCACGACGATCAGGCTCTTGTTCTTGTGCACCGGGCCATCGCTGGTGTTGACCAGCAGACAGCACCAATCGGCCTGCATGCCGTTGGTGATCCACATCTTGCTGCCGTTGATCACATAGTCGCCGCCCTCCTTCTTCGCGCTGGTCTTGATGGCGGCCACGTCCGAGCCGCCGCCGGCCTCGGAGACGCCCAGGCAACCGACCAGATCGCCGGCGATCGAGGGCGCGAGGAATTCGCGCCGCAGTTCGTCCGAGCCGAAGCGCGCCAGCGCCGGCGTGCACATATCGGTGTGCACGCCGATGCCCATCGGCACGCCGGCGCAGTAGCAGGTGCCCAGGGCCTCGGCCATCACCATCGAGTAGCTGAAGTCCAGGCCCGCACCGCCGAATTCCTCGGGGTATTTCAGGCCCAGCAGGCCCAGCTTGCCCAGCTTCTTGAAGACCTCGTGGGCCGGGAACTGCTCGGCCTTCTCCCACGCGGGCACATGGGGGTTGAGCTCCTTCTCGACAAACTTCGTGACCGTGTCGGACAGGGCACGGTGTTCTGCGCTGAATTGCATCTCGGGTCTCCTCTGTTGTTCAGAATCGGGCCACGCCAAAGGCGTTTGGCCGCAAGGGGTGCGCCTCGGCCTCGCGCGCCAGCGCCAGGCCCAGGGCCAGCACGCGGCGCGTGTCACGCGGGTCGATCACGCCGTCGTCCCACAGGCGTGCGGTGCCGAACAGCACGCTGGATTCGCGCTCGATGCGCTGGCGCAGCTGGTCGCTCATGGCGGCCAGGGCTTCGTCGTTGACCGGCGCGCCCATGCGCTCGAGCTTGGCGCGGTTGATGATGTCCATCACCTTGGCGGCCTGGGCCCCGCCCATCACCGAGGTGCGCGCGCTGGGCCAGCTGAAGATGAAGCGCGGGTCGAAGCCGCGCCCGCACATGCCGTAGTTGCCGGCGCCGAACGAGCCGCCCAACAGAAAAGTGAACTTCGGCACGCGCGCATTCGCCACCGCCTGGATCATCTTGGAACCATGCTTGATGGCGCCCTGGCGCTCGGCCTCGCGGCCCACCATATAGCCGGTGGTGTTCTGCAGAAACACCAGCGGCGTACCGCTCTGGTCGCACAGCTGGATGAACTGCGCCGCCTTGGTGGAACCCTGCGGCTGGATCGCCCCGTTGTTGGCCAGGATGCCCACCAGCTGGCCCTCGATGCGGGCATGGCCGCACAGGGTCTCGCTGCCGTACGCGGCCTTGAACTCGAGGAAGTCCGAGCCGTCGACGATGCGCGCGATCACCTCGCGCGCATCGTAGGGCTCGCGCTCGTCGGCCGGCACCACGCCCAGCAGCTCCTCGGCGTCATGCAAGGGCGCGGGGCCGGGAGCCTGCACCGGCACGCTGGGCCAGTTGAGCTTGTCCATCAGCTCGCGCGTCAGCGCCAGCGCATGGGCGTCGTGCTCGGTCAGGTACTCGCCCAGGCCGGTGACGCTGGCATGCAGCTCGCTGCCGCCCAGCTCCTCGTCGGTGGCGTCTTCGCCGATGGCGGCCTTCACCAGCGGCGGACCGGCCAGGTAGATGCTGGAGCGCTCGCGCACCAGCACCACATAGTCCGCCAGGCCCGGCAGATAGGCGCCGCCCGCGGTGGACGAGCCATGCACCACCGCGATCTGCGGAATGCCGGCGGCCGAGAGCCGCGCCTGGTTGGCAAAGCTGCGCCCGCCCTCCACGAACATCTCGCTCTGGTACATCAGGTTGGCGCCGCCGCTCTCCACCAGATAGATCAGCGGCAGCTTGTTCTCGCGCGCGATCTCCTGGGCACGCAAGGCCTTCTTCAGGCCCATCGGTGCGACGGTCCCGCCCTTGATGGCGCTGTCGCTGGCCGAGATCAGCACGCGCTTGCCGGCCACCACGCCGATGCCGACGATGGAGCCGCCGCCCAGCACGCTCTTCTTGCCGTCGTCGTCGTGCAGCCCCAAGCCCGCCAGCGACGAGAGCTCCAGAAAGCCCGAGCCCCGGTCCAGCAAGCGCGCCACGCGCTCGCGCGGCAGGAGCTGACCCCGCGCCTCGAACTTGTCGCGCTTGGACGCCGATTCGGCGATCACCTTGGCCTCCAGCGCGCGCAGCTCGGCAAGCTTGCCCTGCATGGCCTCGGCGTTGGCGGCAAAGGCCTTGGACTTGGGGTTGAGGCGGCTCGCGAGCACGCTCACTTCAGCACCTCGGGGGTGGCGGCACGGTGGAAACCGTTGAACGGCTGGGTGCCAGCATGGTCCAGATTCGGGAACATCGGATTGCCCAGCGAGGCCGCGCCATCGATCTGCAGGGTCACGCCGGTGATGAAGGCAGCGGCCGGCGAGAGCAGGAACACGATGGCCGCCGAGATCTCGGCCTCGCTGGCCAAACGGCGCAGCGGCACATGGTTCTTGAGCTGGCGGATCAGCGGCTGGATCGCCGGCCCGTAGCTGTCCATGCCGCTGGAGGCCACCCAGCCGGGCGCCACCGCGTTGACGCGCACGCCGGCATGGGCCCATTCGAAGGCGGCGCTCATGGTGAGGTTGCTCATGCCCGCGCGCGCCGCGCCGCTGTGCGCCATGCCGGGCATGCCGTTGCGGAAGTCCGCCGTCATATTGACCACCGCGCCGCCATGCTGCTGCAGGCTCTGGTTGAACAGTTCGCGCATCATCAGAAAGCCGCCGGTGAGGTTGTTGCCCACCACGGCCTCGAAACCGCGCTTGGAGATGGCCATCAGCGGCGCGGGAAACTGGCCGCCGGCGTTGTTCACCAGGCCGGTGACCGGGCCATGCTGGGCCAGCATCGCGGCGATGTTGGCCTTGACGGCCTCCTCCTCGCGGATGTCGAAGGCGCGCCAGTCGCATTGGCCGCCGTCCTCGCGTATCTCGGCCGCCACGCGCTCGAGCTTGTCGGCGCTGCGGCCCGAGAGGATCACGGTGGCCCCCAGCGCCGCCAGCTCATGGGCGGTGCAGCGGCCGATGCCCGAGCCGGCGCCGGTGACCCAGATGCGCTGCCCCTTGAACAAGCCCGGACGGAACACGCTGTCGTAGCGCCCCGCCCCCGTTCCATCTGCCTGACTCATGCCGCTTCCTCACCATCCGTTGCTCATCACGCGAATGACCGACAGCTTCCGTTAACGTCACCCTGCTTTCATATTGGTGATTACCATCAGGCGAACGGCAGGCAATCGGCCTAGCATGCTGAACATCCCAATTCGACCCGGAGTCTTGACCATGGATCTGCAAGCCATCACCGAAGCCCTGCGCGGCAAAGTAGGCGCCGAAAGCGGCCTCAATGCCGTCCTCAAGTTCGACCTGGGCGCCGATGGCGTGGCCGTGATCGACGGCAAGAGCATCCCCAACAGCGTCAGCAACGAGGATCGCGAGGCCGACTGCACCGTGGCCATCACGCGCGAGAACCTGATCGCCCTGCTGAGCGGCGAACTCAACCCCATGAATGCCTTCATGATGGGCAAGATCAAGGTCAGCGGCGACATGGGCGTGGCGATGAAGCTGCAGCGCGTGGTCGGCTGAGGCCCGCGCTGATGATGAATTCGCGCGCCAAGGCCGCCGCGCTGGAGATGCTGGAAAGCAGCAACAGCGCGCCGCAGGAGCAGCTCTATGGCATCACCCAGCTTTGCGACGAGTTCGAGCTGACGCCGCGGGCGATACGCTTCTACGAAGACAAGGGCCTGCTGGCGCCGCGGCGCGTCAATGGCGCGCGCGTCTACACCCAGCGTGACCGCGCGCGGCTGAAGATCATCCTGCGCGCCAAGGCCATCGGCTCCTCGCTGGAGGAGATCAAGCATTACCTGGACCTCTATGGTTCGCATGGCGAGGGCCGCGCCAAGCAATTGCAGTGGACGCTGGAGCGCACCGGCGCGGCGATTGCCGAGCTGGAGCAAAAGCGCGCGCACATCGACGCCACCCTGGCCGAGCTGCGCCTGATCAACGAGACGGTGCGCGCCCAGCTCACCGCGGAGAAATCGACATGAGTCTGCCCCTCTTCCCCTCCAGTTGGATGAACGACGAGCACCGCATGCTGCAGGACAGCGTGGCGCGCTTCTTCAAGGAGCGCTGGGTGCCGCGCGCGGCCGAATGGCGCGAGGGCGGCATGATGGGCCGCGACACCTGGCTGGAAGCGGGCGCCAACGGCCTGCTGTGCACCGGCATCCCCGAGGCCTATGGCGGCGGCGGTGGCGACTTCGGCCACGAGGCGGTGATCCTGCTGGAACAGGCCAAGGCCAATCTGAGCGGCTTCGGCGGCGGCCTGCACTCGGCCATCGTCGGCCCCTACATCCTGCATTACGGCAACGAGGAGCAAAAGGCACGCTGGTTGCCGCGCATGGCCCGCGGCGAGCTGGTCGGCGCGATCGCGATGACCGAACCCGGCACCGGATCCGACCTGCAGAGCGTGCGCACGGTGGCGCGCCGCGAAGGCGATGAGTACGTGCTGTCGGGCCAGAAGGTCTTCATCACGAATGGCCAGAACGCCAATCTGGTGGTGGTGGTCTGCAAGACCGACAAGAGCGCCGCGGCCAAGGGCATCTCGCTGCTGGTGGTTGAGGTCGAGAACGAGGACGGCAGCCTGGTGCCCGGCTACCGCCGCGGCCGCAACCTCGACAAGATCGGCATGAAGGCGCAGGACACCTCGGAGCTGTTCTTCGACGAGGTGCGCGTGCCGGTGGCCAATCTGCTGGGCGGCGCCAATGCCGCACCCGGCGAGGGCGAGGGCCAGGGCTTCATCCAGCTGATGCAGGAGCTGCCGCAGGAGCGCCTCATCATCGCGGTGACCGCGGTCGGCGCGATGGAGCGCGCGCTCAGCGAGACCCTGGCCTATACCAAGGAGCGCAAGGCCTTCGGCAAGTCGGTCTGGGATTTCCAGAACACCCGCTTCAAGCTGGCCGAGGTGCAGAGCCAGGTGTTGGCCGCGCGCGCCTTTGTGGACGCCTGCATGGACGCGCATCTGAAGGGCGAGCTCGACGCCGCGCGCGCCGCCCTGGCCAAGGCCTGGAGCACCGACCTGGCCTGCAAGGTGATGGACGAATGCCTGCAGCTTTTCGGCGGCTATGGCTACATGATGGAGTACCCGATCGCCGAGCTGTACGCCGACGCCCGCGTGGCGCGCATCTATGGCGGCACCAACGAGATCATGAAAGAGCTCGCGTCCCGCTTCATGTGAGTGGCGCCAGGAGACAACAATGTTCGACGCATACCTGTTTGATCACGTGCGCACCCCGCGCGGCAAGGGCAAGAAGGACGGCCGGCTGCACCAGGTGAGCCCGGTATGGCTGCTGCGCGGCCTGCTGCAGGCCCTGCAGCAGCGCCAGCACCTGGACACCGCCCTGGTGGACGATGTGGTGCTGGGCTGCGTGACCCCGGTGGGCGAGCAGGGCGCCGACATCGCGCGCACCGCGGTGCTGGACGCCGGCTGGGCCGAGAACGTGGCCGGCGTGACGCAGTCGCGCTTCTGCGCCTCGGGGCTGGAAAGCATCAACCTCGCCGCCGCCAAGGTGGCGAGCGGCTTTGAGCAGCTGGTGGTGGCGGGCGGCGTGGAATCGATGAGCCGCTGGACCATGGGCAGCGATGGCGGCGCCTGGTTCATGGACCCGCGCGTCAATGAAGCCCTGGGCTTCATCCCGCAGGGCATCAGCGCCGATCTGATCGCGGCGCTGGAAGGCTATAGCCGCGCCGATGTGGACGCCTTCGCGGTGCAGTCGCACCAGCGCGCCGCGGCCGCACGCGCGGCCGGGCACTTTGCGCGCTCCATCGTGCCGGTGCGCGACATCGCCGGCCTGACCCTGCTGGAGCATGACGAAACCATACGCCCGGCCACCACGCTGGAGACCCTGGCCAAGCTGGACCCCTCCTTCGCCATGATGGGGCAGATGGGTTTCGACGCCACCGCGCTGCGCAAATACACCACGCTGGAGCGCATCCCGCATATCCACCATGCCGGCAATTCCTCGGGCATCGTCGATGGCGCCGCGCTGATGCTGGTGGGCAGCCAGGCCGGCGGTGCGGCCGCCGGGCTGAAGCCGCGCGCGCGCATACGCGCCGCCGCGGTGATCGGCTCCGAGCCCACCATCATGCTCACCGGGCCCACGCCCGCCTGCCGCAAGGCGCTCAAGCAGGCCGGCATGCAGGCTGCCGACATCGACCTGTGGGAAATCAACGAGGCCTTTGCGGTGGTGCCGATGAAGACGGCGCGCGACCTGGGCGTCTCGCTGGAGCGCGTGAACGTGAACGGCGGTTCGATCGCCATGGGCCACCCGCTGGGCGCCACCGGCTGCATCATCCTCGGCGCCCTGCTGGACGAGCTCGAAAGCCGCAACCTCAGCACCGGCTGCGCCACCCTGTGTGTGGGCGGCGGCATGGGCATCGCCACCATCATCGAGAGGGTTTGAACATCATGACGACAGCCTTGCGCATTGAAAAGGGCGACGACGGCGTGGTGCTCGCCACCATGGATCTGCCCGGCCATTCGATGAATGTGCTGAACGAGGCACTGGCCCAGCCGCTGGCGGGCCTGGCCGATCTGCTGGAACAGGACGCCTCGGTCACCGGTCTGATCCTGGCCTCGGGCAAGCGCGATTTTTTGGCCGGCGCCGATGTCGACCGGCTGCGCGCGCTCGCAAACGCGCAGGAGGCCTTCGACGCGTCGATGCAGCTCAAGGGCTTCATCCGCCGGCTGGAGCGCTGCGGCAAGCCGGTGGTGGCCGTGATCAACGGCATGTGCCTGGGCGGCGGGCTGGAGATCGCGATGGGCTGCCATTGGCGCATCGTCATCGATGACGGCAAGGCCAAGCTGGGCCTGCCCGAGGTGAAGCTGGGCCTGCTGCCGGGCGGTGGCGGCACGCAGCGCCTGCCGCGCCTGGTGGGCATGCAGCAGGCCCTGCAGTGGATGGGCGAAGGCAGCGAGGTGCGCGCGCCCCAAGCCCTCGCCAGCGGCCTGGTGAACGAACTCGCCGCCAGCCGCGACGAGGCCCTGGCCAAGGCGCGCGCCTGGATCGCGGCCAACAAGAAGCCGGTGCAGCCCTGGGACGCGCCCAAGTTCCGTTATCCGGGCGGCGACTCGCGCTCGCCCGCCACCGCCCAGCTGTTCTCGATCGCGCCCTCGATGGCCTCGGCCAAGAGCTACGGCAACTACCCGGCGCTGACCCACATCATGTCCAGCGTGTTCGAGGGCGGGCTCACCGACATCGACCGCGCGCTGGAGATCGAGTCGCGCTACTTTGCCGCCTGCGTGACCAGCCAGGCCTCGAAGAACATGATCGGTACGCTCTGGTACCAGCTGAACGCGATCAAGAAGGGCGCATCCAGGCCCGCCGGCGTGCTACAGAGCAAGGTGAAGAAGCTGGGCATCCTGGGCGCGGGCATGATGGGCTCGGGTATTGCCTATGTCTCGGCCAAGGCCGGCATGCAGGTGCTGCTGCTGGACAGCACGCAGGAGGCCGCCGAGAAGGGCAAGCGCTATGCGCAGGAGCTGCTGGACAAGGCGGTGAAGAAGGGCCGCAGCACGGCCGAGCAGCGCGAGGCGCTGCTGGCGCTGATCCAGCCGACCACCGACTACCAGGACCTGGCCGGCTGCGATCTGGTGATCGAGGCGGTGTTCGAGGACCGCGCCATCAAGGCCGATGTGACGCGCAAGGCCGAGGCCGTGATCGGCAGCGGTGCCGTGTTCGCCTCCAACACCTCCACATTACCCATCACCGGCCTGGCCCAGGCCAGCGTGCGGCCGGCGCAGTTCCTGGGCCTGCACTTCTTCTCACCGGTGGACAAGATGCCGCTGGTGGAAATCATCGTCGGCAAGGAGACCTCGCCGGAGACGCTGGCGCGCGGCTTCGACTATGTGCAGCAGATTGCCAAGACCCCCATCGTGGTGAACGACTCGCGCGGCTTCTACACCAGCCGTGTGTTCGCCACCTATGTGATGGAGGGCATCGCCCTGCTCAAGGAGGGCGTGCATCCGCGTTCCATCGAGGTGGCCGGCCTGCAGGCCGGCATGCCGATGCCGCCGCTGGCACTGCAGGACGAGGTCAGCCTGAGCCTGGGCGTGCATGTGGCCGACCAGACCCGCAAGGATCTGGCGGCCGAGGGCAAGCCCTACCACGAGCATCCGGGCGAAGCGGTGCTGCGCCAGCTGTGCGAGCTGGGGCGCGTGGGCAAGAAGGTCGGCAAGGGCTTTTACGACTGGGCCGACGGAGACAAGCAGCTCTGGCCCGGACTCGCCCAGCTCCACCCCGTGGCCGCGCAGCAGCCCGCCCAGCGCGAGCTCATCGACCGGCTGATGTTCGCCCAGGCCAACGAGGCCGCGCGCTGCCTGCAGGAGGGCGTGTTGCGTTCGGTGGCCGACGCCAATATCGGCTCCATCTTCGGCTGGGGCTTTGCGCCCTTCCAGGGCGGTGCGCTGCAATTCATCAACGCCTATGGGCTGCCCGCCTTTGTCGCCCGCGCGCGCGCACTGGCCGCGGCCCATGGCGAGCGTTTTGCGCCGGCGCAGATCCTGGTGGAGATGGCCGAGCGCGGCGAGCGCTTCGCGGAGCAGTAGAACCTAGGCAGCGCTCAGTCGCGCAGCAAGGCCCCCAGCAGCGCCATGCCCAGCAGCAGCACCGCGGCCGTCAGGAGCAGGGGCGTCTTGAAGCTGCCGGTGGCCTGCACCATCAGGCCGCTGAGCGCCGGCGCGCTGATCTGCGCCACCCCGTAGCTGAGCGTCAATCTCGCCATCGCCTTGCCGGGGTTGGCCGGCGCGCGGCGCCCCACCACCGCGAGCGTGAGGCTGACGATGCCGATGAAGGTGGCGCCGTAGAGCAAGGCACCGGCCAGAGCGGCGGGCAGGCCGTCGGAGAGCGCGGGCAGCAGCACCGATATCACCTGCAGGCCCAGGGCCAACAGCAGGGCCGGCAGCTCGGAGATGCGCCGCGCGACGCGGTCCCACAGGAACACTGCGGGCACCGCGGCCAGGCCCACCAGCAGCCAGGCGAGCGGCCCGCGTCCGGCCAGCAGCGGTTGGCGCTCGACGATGGCGACGGTGAAGGTGGCGCTGATCACAAAGCCCCAGCCGGCGCAGAAATACATGGCCATCATGAGCAGGGCCCAACGCCGTGGTGGCGCGGCCGTGGCGGCCTGGTGGGCCGGCGCGGCCGGCGGCACCGGTGGCCGCCAGCGCCAGGCCGGCCACAGAAAGGGCAGGCACAGCAGGCTCATGCCCCACCATTGTTGCGCCCAATCGAGTTGCAGGGCCGACAGCAACATCGCCCCCAGGGCCGACACCACGATGCCCAGGCCCAGGCCGATGAAGTGCACGCCCAGTTCGGGCCGGTGGCCGGCACGCATCAGCCAGTTCAGCACCAGGCCGGTACCCAGCAGCATGCCGGCCGCGCCGCTCAGGCCGCCCAGAAAGCGCAGCAAGGCCCAGGCCCACCATTGCTGCGTCCAGGCCATCGCCACGGCGCTGAGGATGGCCAGCGGCAAGCCGGCGCTGAAGAGGCGGTGGCGCCAGCGCGCATCGTCCATCCAGGAGGCCAGCAACGCGCCGGCCATATAGCCCATGTAGTTGAAGGCCGCCAGGCCGCCGGCCGCGGCATCGCTGAGGCCGGCCTGGGCCTGCATCAGGGGCAGCAAGGGGGTGTAGGCAAAGCGCGCCAGGCCGATGCAGAGCACCAGGGAGCAAATGCCGGCGACGGAGACCTGCCAGGGCTGAAGAGGACGCATGGCCGCCAGACTAGCAGCCCTGCCCCCTGCCGCGCTTACACCTGGGCGACAGGCTGGAAGCGTTCGTGGATCGCCAGCACCTCGTCCCAGGCACCCAGGAAGGCATCCACGCAGTCCGGATCGAAATGCGAGCCGGAGGATTCCTCCAGATAGCCGCGCGCCTTCTCCAGGCTCCAGGGGCGCTTGTAGGGGCGCTCGGTGGTGAGGGCATCGAAGACATCGGCCACCGCGACGATGCGGCCCTGCAGCGGGATCTTCTTGCCCGCCAGGCCATGGGGGTAGCCGCTGCCGTCGAACTTCTCGTGGTGGCTCAGCGCCACCACCGCGGCCTGCTGCAGCACCGGCGAGGGGCTGCCCTGCAGGATCTCGTGGCCGATGCGAGCATGGTCGCGCATCACCTCGAGCTCGGGCTGATCGAGCCGGCCGGGCTTGAGCAGCACCTGGTCGGGGATGCCCACCTTGCCAATGTCGTGCATGGGCGCGGCGCGGAACAAGATGTCCTGGTCGTCGCTGGTGAGGCCCAGGCGGCGCGCGATCAGCTTGGAGTAATGCGCCATGCGCATCACATGGCTGCCGGTGTCGGGGTCGCGGTATTCGGCGGCACGCGAGAGGCGGAAGATGGTGTCGCGCTCGCGCTCGACGATCTCCTGCGTGGCACGCCGCACCTCCTCGGCCAGCCAGCTCGCGCGCATCGCCAGGGCCAGCTGGCCGCGCCGCAGCGCCAGCATATTGCGCGAGCGGGCCAGGAACTCGACCGGGTCCAGCGGCTTGGTGAGAAAGTCGTTGGCGCCCGACTGCAGCGCGTCGTAGCGCACCTGCACCTCGGCATTGGCGGTCACCATCAGGAGCGGCACGTCGGCGCGCGAGGATTCGGCGCGCAGCCGCTTGATGAATTCCAGGCCATTCAGGCCGGGCATCATGTAGTCGACGATGACGAGATCAGGGTCCTGCTGCAGGCACCACTGCAGGGCGGCGTCGGCATCGCTGAAGGCATGCGCCTGACCCGCATCGAGCTGCTTGACCAGCTCGCCCAGCAGGGCCAGATTGACCGGATTGTCATCAACGAGAACGATATTCAAACGAATGATTCCGACGCAAGTCTTGAGCCGCTGACGCACCACGATCCGGCACGGTGGTACGGGTCGGCGCTGACGCCGACGCGGTCTGGATGGCCCGTGTAACTGATTGTGCGTTTGCTGGCCGCACAAAGGCATCCCTTGGGCGAGGGGGCTGGGCTTGAATTACGGCGCTGTGCGCACATCTGCCCCACCTGACCTCAACGAAAGGCAAGCGCATGGCCTTGTTCCTGGTATTCGTGCTGGCCATGCTGCTGATTGCCGGCATCGTGCTGGCGCCGCGCTGGCAGGCCCGCCGCCGCGCCCGTCTGGCACGGCAGAGCTTTCCCGCCGCCTGGCGGCGCATCCTGCGCCGGCGCGTGCCCTACGTGCAGCGCCTGCCGGCCGATCTGCAGCTCAGGCTCAAGGGGCTGATGCAGGTCTTTCTGGCCGAGAAGCAGTTCATCGGCTGCGCCGGCTTCGTCATCAGCGACGAGGTGCGCGTCACCATCGCGGCCCAGGCCTGCCTGCCACTGCTGGGGGCGGAGCGCGGCTTCTACCCGCGGCTCTCGCAGATCCTGGTCTATCCGGGCGCCTTTGCGGTGCAGCGGGTGCACACCGGTGCCGCGGGCGTGCAGATGGAGCAGCGCCAGGTGCTGTCGGGGGAATCATGGAGCCAGGGGCAGGTGGTGCTGTCCTGGCAGGATGTGGTGGCCGGCGCGGCCGAGCCGGGCGACGGGCAGAACGTGGTGATCCACGAATTCGCCCACCAGCTGGACCAGGAAAAAGGCCATGCCAATGGCGCGCCCCTGCTGGCCAGCAAGGCGGCCTATGCGCGCTGGTCGGCGGTGATGCAGGGGGAGTTTGATGCCTTGCGCGCACGCGCCGAGGCCGGGGTCCCGAGCCTGATGAGCGACTATGGCGCCACCGATCCGGCCGAGTTCTTCGCTGTGGCCAGCGAGGTCTTCTTCGAGCGGCCGGCCGAGCTGGCCGGCTGGCATCCCGCGCTGTACGCGGAGCTGAGCCGCTATTACCGGCTCAATCCGCTCAGCTGGCAGTAAAGATCAAAAAACGATCAGCGACGCTGCGGACGCGGCGCACCGCCGCCACCCGAACGCTCGATGTGACGGAAGGTGATGCGGCCCTTGCTGAGGTCGTAGGGCGAGAGTTCCAGCGACACCTTGTCACCCGCGAGGATCCGGATGTGGTGCTTCTTCATCTTGCCGGCGGTGTAGGCAACCAGTTGGTGGCCGTTGTCCAGGGTGACGCGGAAACGCGTGTCCGGCAGGACCTCGTCCACCATGCCTTGCATTTCAATCAGTTCTTCTTTGGCCATGGTGTAACTCCGGTATCGCCCTGTACCCGCGATCTGCAGGCTGGGCTGGGTGATAAGACGCTGTCCATCCGGGCACAACCAGAGTGAAGCGCGCAAAACAAAACCGCTGCAACACAGAATGTCCACAGCGGCAGCACCCTAATGTAAGGGAAATCGCGCTTGAAAGCAAGGTTTATGCCTTATATGGCGGGCGACCAGCTCAGCTCCACAGGTCCAGCGGCGGCTGGCGCGTGATGGCGCGCAGCAGATCGCTGCGCGACAGAAAGCCCTCCACGCCGCCGCCCTCGCCCACCACCGGCAGGCCCGGCAGGCGCAGGTCCAGCAGCAGCTGCGCCACCTCGCGCAAGGGCGTGTCGAGATGGGCGCTGGGGATGGGCGTCCACATCAGCGCCGCTACCGGCAGCGCGAGGCGATCCTTCCACAGCTGCGGCTCGAACACCTCGGGGGTGTCGAAGGCGCGCAGCGGCAGCAGATCGGCGCGCGAAATCAGCCCCACCAGACGCTGGCGCGCATCCAGCACCGGCGCCTGCCCGTAGCCGCGCTGGGCCAGCAGGCTCCAGGCCTCGGCCACGCTCGCCCCCACCGGCACCGACAGCACCTCGCGGCTCATCAATTCCTGCACCAGGCTGAGGGCCTGGCGCTCGGCCTGCCCCTGCTGCGTCTGGGCATAGGCGGCCAGGGCCTGGCGCGGCGCGCGCTCGCCGCCGCGACCAAGCCGGCCGTAGTCGTTGCCGGGCACCGGCAGGCCGCGCACGATGGAGGGCAGCAAGGCCTGCTCGTTGCGCCCGATCGCCGCCGCCGCGCGCACCCGCGCCACCGCCTGCACCGGCGCCAGCTCGCGCACGCCATCCAGGCTGCCGCTATAGACGCGTCCGTTGAGGCCGTAGACCGTGAACATCAGCCCGCCTCGCTTTCTTCGCCCACCTGCTCCACGCGGTTGCGGCCCAGGCGCTTGGCCTGGTACATGGCGCGGTCGGCCGCCGCGATGAGTGACTCTGGGCTGTCCGCCTCGCTCAGCGGATGGCCACAGACACCGACGCTGATGGTGACGGCGATCTGCTGGCCGCCCCATGGGGTGGAGGTCTGCTGCACCGCCTGACGCAGCGCATCGGCCAGCACGCGGGCGCCCTCGGCCTGCGTGTCGGGCAGCAGCACGAGGAATTCCTCGCCGCCGAAGCGGCCGATCTGGTCCTGCGCGCGCAGCCGGCCGGCCAGGGTCTGCGCCACCTGGCGCAGCACCGCGTCGCCGGCCTGGTGGCCATGGTTGTCGTTGACGGCCTTGAAGTGATCAATGTCCACCATCAGCACCGAGAGCCATTGCCCCTGGCGCCGCGCCCGCGCCACGCTGCTGCGCAGCAGGTCCAGGATGGCGCGCCGGTTCGCCAGCCCGGTGAGCACATCGCGCATCGCGAGTTCGAAGCTGCGCCGCTCGGCGCGCTCAAGATTCATGTAGACAAAGCCCAGGCCGAAGCTCAGCACCGCCACCATCGCGACCAGCACCAGCATGGCCTGCCAGCGGTAGTTGGCGAGCGCATCGCCGGCATCCAGCCAGCCCAGCAGCATGCCCAGGGCGCGCAACAGCAGGATGGCGCCCAGCACCGCCGCACCCGTCACCAGCATCCAGCGCCCGCGCCCCAGCACGGGCCGGCGACGACTTAGCAAGACCTGCAGCACCAGGCCCAGCTGCGCGGGAAATAGCGTGCCGCCCACGATCACGCGAATCCGGTAGGCATCGATGAACAAGGCATACAGACCCAGCGCCAGCAGCACCGGCAAGCCCATCAGCAGCGGCCTGGGCCGGATGCCCTGGAAGCGCCACAGCGACAGCAGCATGAGCGCGAAGGCCAGCGAGAGTACGCCGTTGCCCAGCACCACCGACCAGAAGTCGCCGATCACGCCGCGAAAGCCGTAGAGCACATTGCTGACGGCAAAGGCGCACATGACGGCGGCCCAGGACCACAGCGCCTCGCTGCGGCGTTGCCCCCAGGCCATGACGCCTACCCACCCCGCCATCACGAAGGCCACGACGGTCACCACCAGGAAGAGGGTCGGCATGTCCAAGGGCATGGCCCATTCTATGCACGTGACATCGGCGGCTCATGTCACGGCATGGGCGCCATCGGCGCCGGTGTCGGCGCGCTCAGCGCGTGTTTACGCTCTCAGGCGCTGCGGCCCGAACGCGCCACTTCCTCGTAGGCCTTGAGGCCGGCGCTCAGGCCATTCGCGGCGGCGGCCTTTTCCTCGGCGATCAGCTCGGCCAGGGACTTGGGATGCTTGAAGTCGTAGGCCTGCTGCTCGAACTCGGTGACGCGGCCGTCCTTGTTGCCATCGGCGGGCTCGAAGGCGGCCTCGGGCTTGTTGCTGCTGCTGGCCTGCGCGGCCGTGCCGTTCACCCCGGTGGCGCCGGTCGCGCCGGTCGTGCCGGTTTCGGCGGCGGGCTGGGCCGGGGCGGTCTTGGCGGGCTGGCCGGCCACGGCCTGCTCGGCCAGCTTGGCACCCTGCTGGGAGATCTGCACCACCGTGGTGTCATCCTCGGTGGCGGGCTTGTTGTGGGTCGCGGCTTCCTGACGCTTCAGGGCCTCGTCGGCATGAGGACGCTGGGTCGGTGCGCTGGCGGCGGCGGCGGCTGGGTTCGCGGCGCTGGTACTCGGAATGGAAGTGACCATGATGAGCTCCTCAAATAGGAGGCTGCGGGGCGGGAAGTCCGGGGTGCGATACAGGCACCAGCGGTATTGAGGCCCCGCCCATACGCAGGTTTTCGGCAAGACCGGAGCGGACTTTAACCGCTATGCGCCTTTATCAATCAACCGGCAGGGCGGTCTCGTACTTCACCTCGCGCAACACCACGTTGCTGCGCACGCTGGCCACGCCCGGCACCTTGAAGATACGGCTCTGCAGAAACTGGTCGTAGGCCTTCATATCGGGCACCACCACCTTGATGACATAGTCGGCCTCTCCGGTGATGCCGTGGCATTCGATGATTTCACGGCTGCTCTGCACCAACTGCTCGAACTGCTCCACCGCGCCCTCGCTGTGCCGCACCAGGCTCACGTTCGCCAGCACGCAGATCGACAGGCCCAGCTTCTCGCGGTCCACCAGGGCCACGTGGCGGCGTATCACCCCGCTCTCTTCCAGCTCCTTGATGCGCCGCCACACCGGCGTGGCCGAGAGGCCGACCTTGTCGGCCAGCTGCTGGGTGCTCTGGCGCCCGTCGGCCTGCAGGGCCTCGAGGATGAGGCGCGTGGCTCGATCAAAACGTTCATTTTCCATTTCAACCACCTTTGAGAGGAATTCTCTCATTAGCAGCCTTGACAGTAGCGATGCAAGTAACAAACTCTCGGCTGCCTGACCAAGAATCTGCCCCCTGAACAGAACATCAGGAGACCGGCCCATGTCCACCCTCGAGCAAGCCAGCCCCGCGCTGCGCGACTACAAGCTCTCCGACAACCTGGGCGCGCGCTCGGGCCAGGTCTTCCTCACCGGCACCCAGGCCCTGGTGCGCCTGCTGCTGGCGCAAAAAGCGCTGGACGAGCGCGCCGGGCTGAAGACGGCCGGTTTCGTCTCCGGCTACCGCGGTTCGCCACTGGGCATGGTGGACCAGCAACTCTGGAAGGCCAAGAAGTTCCTGGACGCGGCGCAGATCAACTTCCTGCCCGCCATCAACGAAGACCTGGCCGCCACCGCCTGCCTGGGCGTGCAGCGCGTGGCGCTGGACCCCAAGCGCACCGTCGACGGCGTGTTTGCCATGTGGTACGGCAAGGGCCCGGGCGTGGACCGCTCGGGCGATGCGCTCAAGCATGGCAATGTCTATGGCACGTCCACCCAGGGTGGCGTGCTGGTGGTGTGCGGCGACGACCATGGCTGCGTCTCCTCCTCCACGCCGCACCAGAGCGACCAGGCCCTGCAGGCCTGGAGCATGCCCATCGTGCACCCTGCCAATGTGGCCGAGTACCTGGAGTTCGGCCTCTACGGCTGGGCGCTGAGCCGCTTCTCCGGCGCCTGGGTCGGCTTCAAGGCGATCTCCGAGGTGGTGGAGTCGGGCATGACGGTGGACCTGGACAGCGTGCCGCTGGACTTCGAGCTGCCGGTCGACCACGTGCCCCCCACCAACCTGCACATCCGCACGGTGGACCTGCCCTCGCTGGAGCTGGAGACCCGGCTGGCGCACAAGCTCGACGCGGTGCGCGCCTTCGCCAAGCTCAACAGCATCGACAAGCACATCGTGGTGAGCCCGCGAGCCAGCCTGGGCATCGTCACCGTCGGCAAGGCGCATTACGACTTCATGGAAGTGCTGCGCCGCCTCGACCTGGACCCCAACGCCCTGGCCGCCGCCGGCGTGCGCGTCTACAAGGTGGGCCTGGTGTTCCCGCTGGAGAGCAGCCGCATGGCCGAGTTCGCCCAAGGGCTCACCGACATGCTGGTGATCGAGGAGAAAGGCCCGGTGGTGGAGCGCCAGATCAAGGAGCTGCTCTACCACCTGCCCGACGCCCAGCGCCCGCGCGTGATCGGCAAGACCGATGAACATGGCGCCGCGGTGCTCTCGGCACTTGGTGAGCTGCGCCCCTCGCGCATCATGAACACGGTGGCCGACTGGCTGGCCCGCCTCAATCCGGCGCTGGACCGCCGCCACCTGGTGGTGGACTTCCTCACCCCCTGCCTGCTCTCCAACGAGGCCGACGGCGTGCGTCGCCAGCCCTATTTCTGCTCGGGCTGCCCGCACAACACCTCCACCAAGCTGCCCGAGGGCTCGCGGGCACTCGCCGGCATCGGCTGCCACTTCATGGCCAGCTGGATGGAGCGCGGCACCTCGGGCCTGATCCAGATGGGCGCCGAGGGCGTGGACTGGGCCGCGCACAGCCGCTTCACCACCGAGAAGCATGTGTTCCAGAACCTCGGCGACGGCACCTACTACCACAGCGGTTATCTGGCGATCCGCCAGGCCATCGCCGCCAAGACCAATATCACCTACAAGATCCTCTACAACGACGCCGTGGCGATGACCGGTGGCCAGCCGGTGGACGGCTCGACCAGCGTGCCGCAGATCGCGCGCCAGGTGGAGGCCGAGGGCGTGAAGCGCCTGGTGGTGCTCTCCGACGAGATCGGCAAGTACGACGGCCACCACGGCCTCTTCCCTGCCGGCACCACCTTCCACGACCGCAGCGAGCTTGACCAGGTGCAGCGCGAGCTGCGCGAGATCGAGGGCGTGACGGTACTGATCTACGACCAGACCTGCGCCGCCGAGAAGCGCCGCCGGCGGAAGAAGAAAGAGTTCTACGACCCGCCCAAGCGCATCTTCATCAACGAGGCGGTGTGCGAGGGTTGCGGCGATTGCGGCCAGGCCAGCAACTGCCTCTCGGTGGTGCCGGTGGAGACCGACTGGGGCCGCAAGCGCGCCATCGAGCAGAGCTCGTGCAACAAGGATTTCTCCTGCGTCAACGGCTTCTGCCCCAGCTTCGTCTCGGTGCATGGTGCCCAGCTGAAGAAGCGCGCCGGCGCCAGCTACAGCCCGCAAGACCTGGCACGCGAACTCGCCGCCATCGGCAGCCCCGCCGCCTGGGACTGGACCGGCCCCTTCGACCTGCTGGTGACCGGCGTGGGCGGCACCGGCGTGGTGACGGTGGGCGCACTCGTCTCGATGGCCGCGCATCTGGAAGGCAAGCAGGCCTCGGTGCTGGACTTCATGGGCTTTGCGCAAAAGGGCGGCTCGGTGCTGTCCTTCGTGCGCGTGGCGCCGACGCAGGACCTGCTCAACCAGGTGCGCATCGACACCCAGCAGGCCGATGTGCTCTTGGCCTGCGACATGGTGGTGGGCGCCTCGCCCGACGCGCTGGGCACCGTCAAGCCCGGCCGCACCGTGATCCTGGCCAACACGCATGAGCTGCCCACGGCCGGCTTTGTGCGCAACCCCGATGCCAGCCTGCATGCCGGCGGCCTCTTGGCCAAGATGCAGCACGCGGTGGGCGGCCAGGCCGAGCTGCTCGCCACCGTGGATGCCCAGGCGATTGCCCAGCAATTGATGGGCGACACCATGCCCAGCAACATCATCATGCTGGGCGCCTGCTGGCAGCGTGGCCTGATCCCCCTGAGCGAGGCCGCGCTGATGCGCGCCGTCGAACTCAACGGCGTGGCCGTCGAGGGCAACAAGACCGCCTTCGCGCTGGGCCGCCTAGCCATCGCCGCACCCGAGGCCTTGCGTCGCCTGGCCGGCACACCGCAGGGCCTGGTGCAGGTGCTGAACTTCGACAAGCTCGACGGCGAGGACGGCCTGATCGCGCGCCGCGCCGCCTTCCTCAGCGACTACCAGGACCGCGCCTATGCCGAGCGCTACCTGCGCCTGGTGGAACGCGTGCGCAAGGCCGAAGCCGAACTGGGCGAAGCCGGCAAGGCCGAACGCCTCAGCAAGGCGGTGGCACGCTACTACGCCAAGCTGCTGGCCATCAAGGACGAGTACGAGGTGGCGCGCCTCTACACCGATGGCAAGTTCGAGAAGGCGATGAAGGAACAGTTCGAGAACTGGGATTCGCTGTCCTTCCACATGGCCCCTCCCCTGCTGTCAAAACCTGGCCCCGATGGCAAGGCCAAGAAGCTGGAACTGGGCAGCTGGACCTTCAAGGCCTTCCAGGTGCTGGCCAAGCTGAAGGGCCTGCGCGGTGGCATGCTCGATATCTTCGGCAAGACCGAGGAGCGCCGCATGGAACGCCAGCTGATTGCCGACTACGAAGCCCTGGTCGATGATCTGCTCCAGCACCTCAGCGCGGACAGGCTGGAGCTGGCCGTCAAGCTCGCCCGCCTGCCCGAAACCATCCGCGGCTACGGCCATGTCAAGCTTGCCAATGTGGTGACGGTGCGCGCGCAATGGAAGGACCTGCTGGACCGCTTCCATGGCCGCGCGGCCGAACCGGTGGCGCAGGTGGTGGCGATGCCGCAGCGCGTGAAGGGCGTGGCGGAGCTCTAAGCCCCCTGCCTCGAGAACCGCTGCCGATACTGCTCCGGCGTGATGCCCGCATGCCGGCGCAGGCTGCGCTGCAGGCTGTCCACCGAGCCGAAGCCGGCTTTTTGCGCGATGCGCTCGAGCGGCCAGGCGCTGCGCTCCAGATGGGTCTTGGCGCGCTCCAGCCGCAGGGCCTCGACAAAACGCGCCGGGGTCTGGCCGGTCTCGGCCAGGAACAGGCGGGCGAAGTGGCGCTCGCTCATGCTGGCGCGTTCGGCCAGGGCCGCCACGCTGAGGTCGCGCTCGGGGTGCTCCACCATCCACAGCAGCAGCTCGGCCAGGCGGTCACCGCCGGCCTGCGCCTGGGCCTGTAGGCCGGCGGAGTACTGCGACTGGCCACCCGGGCGGCGCAGATAAAGCACCAGATGGCGCGCCACCGCGAGCGCGATCGGCTGGCCCAGATCGGCCTCCACCAGGGCCAGGGCCAGGTCGATGCCGGCCGAGATGCCGGCCGAGCTGTAGAAGGGCGGGTCGGCCACGAAGATGGCATCGGGCTCCAGGCGCAGGCGCGGGTACATGCGCGCCAGCTGCTCGCAGAACCGCCAGTGCGTGGTGACGCGGCGCTCGTCGAAGAGCCCCGCCGCCGCGAGCGCAAACGCCCCCGTGCAGACACTGCCCATGCGCCGCACCTGCGGCGCCTTTTTGCGCAGCCAGGGCAGCAGGCTGGCGGCCCAATCGCGCCCCTCCAGATCACCATCGTTGCCGCCCACCACCAGCACGGTGTCGAGCGGGCCGCGCAGCGCGGCCAGCGCGGTGCTGGGGCCCAGCTGCAGGCCGGAATTGCAGCGCACCATGCCACCCTCGGGCGAAGCCAACACGACGCGATAGGGCGGCGCTGCCTGCCCGGCCACCTGGGCAAATTGATTGGCCTTGCTGAAGACCTCCCAGGGCCCGGTCACGTCCAGCGACTGGCAGCCCTCGTAGGCCACCAGCAGCACCGTCTTGGTTTTCTCTGGCATGGCAGTTTTTGCGGTCATTGCGTCAGTTCTGCCAGCATAGCCCCAACTAAGCTGGGCGCATGAAAACCCCCAATGCCTTCCGCTTCACCCTGTTGCAAGCCAGCGAACGCCGTGTCGCCCTGCTGGTGCTGTGCCAGGCCCTGTTCGTGTGCGCCTCGGCCATCGGCCTCACGCTCACCGGCCTGGTGGGCAGCATGCTGGCACCGAGCCGCGCGCTGGCCACCCTGCCCTATGCGCTGGTGACGGTGGCCACGGCGCTGAGCACCGTCCCGGTCTCGCTGCTAGCACGGCGCTGGGGCCGGCCGCGCGTGTTCCAGCTGGGGGCCTTGGCCGGCGCCTGCGGCGGTGCCCTGGCCAGTTGGGCCATCGTGCGCAATGACTTCCTGCTGTTCTGCACCGCGAATCTGGCACTCGGCGCTTTTGCGGCCAGCGCGCAGTTCTACCGCTTCGCGGCCACCGAGGCGGCAAGCGCCACTTTCAAGGCCCAGGCCATCGGCTGGGTGACCGGCGGCGGCGTGCTGGCGGCCGTGCTGGGCCCCACCCTGGCGGCGCTGGCACGCGAGGCGGTGCCGGGCCACAGCTTTGCCGGCTCGTATCTCGCGGTGGTGGCGCTGGCCCTGCTCTCCATCCTGGTGCTGAGCCGGCTGCGCGGCGGCACGGCGGCCCCGGTGCTCGCCGCGGGCGCGCCCACACCGCTGCTGCAACTGCTGCGCCGCCCGGCCTTTCTGGTGGCGGCATGCGGCTGCGCCGTGGGTGCCGCCAGCATGATGTTCGTGATGACGGCAACGCCATTGGCGGTGGTGGGCTGTGGGCTGCCGGTGACGGTGGCCGCCGGCGTGATCCAGTGGCATTTGATGAGCATGTACGCGCCCGGCTTCTTCAGCGGCCGATTGATCGCCCGCTGGGGTGTGACGCGGGTGCTGTGGCTGGGTAGCGCGGCCATGGCCGGTGGCAGCCTAGTGGCCTTGAGCGGCCAGAGCGCCTGGCAGTTCGGCCTGGCCCTGATGCTCAATGGCGCCGGCTGGAACTTCATGTTCGTGGGCGGCAGTGCACTGCTGGCCGAGACCTTTGCACACGACAGCCTGGCCGACCGCGCACGCGCCCAGGCCGCCAACGAGTTCCTGGTCGCCGCCATCGTCGCCATCGCTGCGATGGCCTCGGGCTGGGTCTTCGACGGCTGGGGCTGGGGCCATGTCAACGGCCTGATCTGGCCCCTGCTGGCCCTGGCCGCGGGCAGCGCGCTGTGGCTGCAGCGGCGGCAAGACCTGACCCTGGACCTGACGAAGACGCGTCTCAGACGCGCTTGAACGGCCCGCTGGCCAGCCAGCGCTCGATCTGCGCCTGGCGGTCCTGGCCCCAGAAGGGCTCGCCGTCGACGATGAAGTAGGGTGCGCCGAACACGCCGGCCGCCAGCGCGGCCTCGTTCTCGGCCTTGAGCCGCAGCTTCCAGCGCTCATCGCCCCAGGCCGCCTCGGCGGCAGCGGCATCCAGCCCGCTCTCGCCCACCAGCGCCTTGAGCGCCACCACGTCGTTGAGCGCCACGCCGCGCGTGAAATAGGCGCGCAGCCCGGCATGGGCCCAGGCCACCGCGGCATCGTGCCCCTGGCTCTCGTGCAGCCACCAGAACACGCGGGCGGCATGCTGCGTGGCAATCGGGAAGGCGCCGGGCTGCCGATAGGGCAGGCCGGCGAAATGCGCCGAACGCTCGAAGTCGCGCAGCGCGTAGTCGCGCTTGAGCGGATAGGCGACCGGCGGTTTCAACTCCGCCGCCTGGAACAGCACGCCCAGCAGGATGGCGTGCCATTGCACGCGCCGGCCATGGCGCGCCGCCACGGCGTCGATCCACTCCGACGCGATGTAGGAATAGGGCGAGGAAAAGTCGAAGTAGAACTGGATCGGCGCATGCTGTCGGGCGAGCCCGGACGATGCTGACAAGGCGGCTTCTGGCAAGGCGTGACCTACGCTGGCTGGCGGCGCACAAGGCCGCGATGAGCCCCAACTCTACGCCCATTGCCGGCCGCCACCATGCAAGTTAGCGGTATCCAGCCGGCGCGCGAAGTGCCACATTGCGCCACCTGTGTCGGCCTCGGCACGGGGCAGCGAGGAGATGGACGCCATGTACAAGCCACGCAGACCTTCCGCCACCGCGGCCTTGGGGGCCATGAGCGCCCTGCTGCTGAGCCTGGCCTTGCTCGCCGGGCCGGCGCGGGCCACCAGCTTCTCCTTCAGCGGCAGCTTCAGCAGCGACGATCAGCTGGCGGTCTTCAACATCCTGCTGCCCGCGCCGGGCGAGCTCCAGTTGCTGACCCTGTCCTACTCGGGCGGCAACAACGCCGCCGGTGAGACGATCGCGCCGGGCGGCTTTGCGCCGGTGCTGACGCTGTTCGACGCCGCGGGCAGCCAGATCGGCGGCAATGTCGGCTCGTCCAATACCTGCGGCATCAGCTTCTGCTGGGATGCGAGCTACAGCCTACCGGGTGCGCCGGCCGGGCAATACCTGTTGGTGCTCTCGCAGGATGGCAACAACCCGGTCGGGCAGTTGGCCGACGGCTTCTCGATGAGCGGGCAGCCGCATTACACGGCGCTGTACGCGGGTCTGCCGGACGACCC
Organism: Roseateles sp. FW301-B2; assembly: GCF_058788955.1. Classification (NCBI taxonomy): domain Bacteria; kingdom Pseudomonadati; phylum Pseudomonadota; class Betaproteobacteria; order Burkholderiales; family Sphaerotilaceae; genus Roseateles; species Roseateles sp. FW301-B2. The sequence continues at coordinate 62,151 of NZ_JBYTBE010000004.1, read as the reverse complement.
GAGCCTGCACTTCATCCAGGTCGACGGCACGCAGCGCAGCGGCCACTGGGCGCTGGACCTGCGCCTGGATGGCGAGGTCAGCGCCGTGCCCGAACCGGGCGCCGGCGCCTTGCTGGCGGCCGGCCTGGCGCTGCTGGCGGCGCTGCGGCGTCGCCGGCGCGGCCGAGCCGCAGGATCCACCCCCGCCCTCGCCCTTCTTCACCAGGAGTTGTCATGAGCACCACCTGCAAGCCCCTGCCCAGCCCGATCGCCGCCGCGATCGCATGCGCCCTGTTCAGCCTCAGCGCCCACGCGCTCGACGCCCCGCTGGCCGCGGACGCGCACATCAGCAGCGCCATGCCGGCGGCCAATTTCGGTGCCGTGACGACGCTCAACGTCGGGGCAGGCGCGCTGGGCCTGCTGCGCTTCGACCTCTCGACGCTGCCGGCCGCCACCACCGCGGCCAAGGTGGTGTCGGCCCGCCTGCTGCTCTACGTCAACCGCGTCGGCAGCGCCGGCGCGATCGACGTGACACCGGCCTTCTCGGCCTGGAGCGAGGCCACCGTGACCAGCGCAACGGCCCCGGTGCTGGGCGCGCCGACGGCATCCGGCGTGCCGGTCTCCACGGCCAACCAGTTCATCAACGTGGACCTCACGGCCCTGGTCAAGCAATGGGTCAACAACCCGGGCTCCAACTACGGCCTGGCCCTGACGCCCGCGCTCGCGGCACCGGCCACGGTGGCCTTCTTCGACAGCAAGGAGAACACCGCCACGGCGCATGTGGCGCGGCTGGACATCACGCTGTCCGACCAGGGGCCGATCGGCCCGATGGGTCCGGCCGGTGCGACGGGGCCGCAGGGGCCCATGGGCCTGCCGGGGCCGACCGGTGCCACCGGCGCGCAGGGGCCGGCCGGCGCGCAGGGCCCGGCAGGCGCCACCGGGCCGCAGGGGCCCACGGGCGTGGTCAGCATCGGCGCCTGGAACGGCCAGACGACGCAGACCGTGCTCAGCAACACGGCCTATTCCGCCATCGGACCGAACGTCAGCTTGACGACGACGGCCGGCCAGCGCATCTCCGCCAGCGGCTCATGGACCTTCATGCCGACCGCCAGCAACAGCGTGCGCGTCGACATCTGCTACCGATCCAGCGGCAGCACAACCGTGCAGTCACCCGGCATCGGCTACAAGGTGATTCCGGTGACAGCGAACGTGCACGCGCTGGCGGCCGTCAGCACCAGCTTTGTGCCCGGCGCAGGTAGCTGGGTGATCGGCCCCTGCGTGCGCCAGAACAGCGGCGCCAACACGCTCAACACCACCACCGACGACTGGAGCACCGGCTGGGCCATGGTCAGCAACTGAGCGCCACGGCCCCGCCCCTGAAGCCCTTCAGCCCAGGGCGCGGCCGATGAGGATCTTCTGCACTTCGGAGGTGCCCTCGTAGATCTGGCACACGCGTACATCGCGGTAGATGCGCTCGACCGGGAAGTCGCTCACATAGCCGTAGCCGCCGTGCACCTGGATGGCGTCCGAGCAGACGCGCTCGGCCATCTCGGTGGCAAAGAGCTTGGCCATCGCCGCCTGCTTGAGGCAGGGCTGGCCGGCGTCCTTGAGGCTGGCGGCATGCCAGATCAACTGGCGCGCGGCCTCGATCTGGGTGGCCATGTCGGCGAGCTTGAACTGGATCGCCTGGTGGTTGAAGATGGGCTGGCCGAAGGAGCTGCGCTCCTTGCTGTACTTGAGCGCCGCCTCGAAGGCCGCGCGCGCCATGCCCACCGCCTGCGAGGCAATGCCGATGCGGCCGCCCTCCAGACCCGAGAGCGCGATCTTCAGGCCCTGGCCCTCCTCGCCCAGCAGATTGGCGGCCGGGATGCGGCAGTTCTCGAACAGGATCTGCGCCGTGTCGCTGGCATGCTGGCCCATCTTGTCCTCGATGCGCGCCACCACATAACCGGGCGTGTTGGTGGGCACGAGGAAGGCGCTGATGCCCTTCTTGCCGGCGGCCTTGTCGGTGACGGCCATCACGATGGCCAAGTCGCCGTTCTTGCCGCTGGTGATGAACTGCTTGACGCCGTTGAGCACATAGTGATCGCCGTCACGCACCGCGGTGGTCTTGAGCCCGCCCGCCTCCGAACCCACATGCGGCTCGGTGAGGCAGAAGGCGCCCAGCATCTCGCCGCGCGCCAGGGGCTTGAGGAAACGCTGCTTCTGTTCCTCGTTGGCGAAGGCCATCAGGATCGAACAGACCGGGCAGTTGTTGACGCTCACCACGGTGGAGGTGGCGCCGTCGCCGGCACCGATCTCTTCCAGGATGATGGCAAGCGCCAGATAGTCCAGGCCCGCGCCGTCGTACTCGGTGGGCACGGCCACGCCATAGCAACCCAGCTCCGCCAGGCCCTTGAGTTCGGCGGCCGGGAAATGGTGGCTCTTGTCCCATTCGGCTGCCTTGGGGGCAATCTGGTCCTGCACAAAGGCGCGCACGGCGTCTTGCACCGCGCGATGGTCGTCACTCAAAAGCATAGGGTCGTCTCACCAGGCCAGGGCTTGGCCGTCGTAATTGAAAAAGCCGCCGTTGTGGGCGGGCTTGAGGGTGGCCAGCACGGTGCGCATGCCGGCCACGCTGGTGGTCACGTCGATGTCGGCGCCTTCGCCGCCCATCTCGGTGCGCACCCAGCCGGGGTGCAGGCTGATGCAGATGGCCTGCTCCTGCAGCAGCAGCGAGGCATCCTTGAGCACCGAATTCACCGCCGCCTTGGAGGCACGGTAAAGCCAGCCGCTGCCGCTGCTGCGCAGGCCGATGGAGCCCATGCGCGAGGAGATGATGGCCAGCCTGGCGCCCGGCGCGAGCGCCTCGCTCAGCTGCGGCAGCACGCGCATAGGCCCCAGCACATTGGTGTGCATCACCGCATCGAAATCGGCCTCGCTGGGCGTCTGCAGGCCGGCGATGCGCGGCCCGTAGACACCGGCCACGATGACGACCTCGTCGAACTGCTGGCCGTCGATCTGCCAGGCCAGGCCGGCAGCGCTGGCCGTGTCGGCCACATCGAGCCTGAGCGCGCTGGCGCCCAGCTCGCGCAGGCGCGCCAGGCCCTCCTCGCTGCGGGCCGTGGCCACCACCTGGGCACCGGCGGCGCGGTACTGGCGCACGAACTCGAGGCCGATGCCCCGCGAGGCGCCGATGACCAGGGCCTTGCTCATCAGAGCAGTTCCACGCCGACCGCCGACTGCCTTGCGCGGAGCTTCACAGGAGCTCCACGCCAACGGCAGTCGCTTCGCCGCCGCCGATGCACAGCGCTGCCACGCCGCGCTTCAGGCCGCGGTGCTTCAGCGCGCCCAGCAGGGTGACGATGATGCGGGCGCCCGAGGCGCCGATCGGGTGGCCCAGCGCGCAGGCGCCACCGTTCACGTTGACGATCTCGTGCGGCAGCTTGAACTCGGCCATCGCCGCCATGGTGACGGCGGCAAACGCTTCGTTGACTTCCCACAGATCCACGCTCTTGGCATCCCAGCCGTTCTTGGCCAGCAGCTTCTGGATCGCACCCACCGGGGCGGTGGTGAACCATTCCGGCGCATTCGCGTGCACGGCCGTACCGACGATGCGTGCCACCGGGGCCAGGCCCAGCTTGGCGGCGGTGCTCTCGCGCATCAGCACCATCGCGGCGGCGCCGTCGGAGATGCTGGACGAGGTGGCGGCGGTGATGGTGCCGTCCTTCTTGAAGGCGGGCTTGAGGCCGGCGATCTTGTCAAGCTTGGCCTTGAAGGGCTGCTCGTCCTTGTCGAACACGGTGTCACCGGCACGGCCGGCCACCGTCACCGGGGCGATTTCCCAGGCGAAGCTGCCGTCGGTGTTGGCGCGCTTGGCACGCTCGGTGGACGCGATCGCGAAGGCGTCCTGCGCCTCGCGCGTGAACGCGTACTTGGCCACGCATTGCTCGGCGAACACGCCCATGGCCTTGCCGCGCTCGTAAGCGTCTTCCAGGCCGTCCAGGGCCATGTGGTCATACATCTGCGCGGCGCCGTACTTCACGCCCTTGCGCGCGAACATCAGGTGGGGCGCATTGGTCATCGATTCCATGCCGCCGGCGATCAGGATGTCGGCGCTCTCGGCCTTCAGGGTGTCGTGCGCAAACATGGTGGCGCGCATGCCGGCGCCGCACATCTTGGACAGCGTCACCGCGCCCACCGATTGCGGCAGGCCGGCCTTGAGCACCGCCTGGCGCGCCGGGGCCTGGCCCTGGCCGGCCATCAGGCAGTTGCCGATGAAGGCTTCCTGGATGGCGTCGCCGGGCACGCCGGCGCGTTCGACCGCGGCCTTGATGGCCACGGCGGCCAGCTCCCAGGCCTGCAGGCCCGAGAAATCACCCAGCAGGCCACCGATGGGCGTGCGGGCGGCGGAGACGATGACGATGGAGTCGGACATGAGAGTTCTCCTTCAAAAAAGACTGACTACCTACTGGATCGGCAGTTCGCGATGCTCGGGCTCGGCCAGCAGCGGCGCTGCCTTGCCATACCTGGCATAGAAGCGCTTGTGCGCCTCATAGGGGAAGACGTCGTGCACATGGCCGGCCAGGATGCGCTGCTTGTGGCCCTGCCAGAACTCGGCGTCGAGAAGATCGGCGTGGTGGCGCATGAAGACCTCGCGCACACCCGGATGGCCCAAGAGAAAGGGGCCGAAGGTTTCGGGGAAGACGTCGCGCGGCCCGACGCGGTACCAGATCTCGCCCGACATCTCTTCCTCTTCATTGCGCGGCGCGGGCACGCGGCGGAAGTTGCAGTCGGTCAGGTATTCGATCTCGTCATAGTCGTAGAACACGACCTTGCCGTGGCGCGTCACGCCGAAGTTCTTCCACAGCATGTCGCCCGGGAAGATATTGGCGGCCACCAGATCCTTGATGGCATTGCCGTACTCGATCACCGCATGCTCGAGCTGCTGCGGCGTGGCTTCCTGCAGGTAGATATTGAGCGGCACCATGCGGCGCTCGATATAGACATGCTTGAGCACCAGGTCCTCGCCCTGCTCTTCCAGCAGGCTGGGGCAGAAGTGCCGGAGCTCGGCGATCAGCTCTTCATCAAAGCGGTAGCGCGGGAAGGCGACATTGCTGTACTCCAGCGTGTCGGCCATGCGGCCGACGCGGTCGTGCTGCTTCACCAGCAGGTACTTGCTCTGGATGAGCTCGCGCGAGGTCTCCTTCTGTGCCGGGAAGAAGTCCTTGATGAGCTTGAAGACGAAGGGGTAGCTGGGCAGGTCGAACACCAGCATCACCATGCCCTTGATGCCGGGCGCGATGCGGAACTTGTCGCTGCTGTGGCGCAGGTGGTAGAGGAAGTCGCGGTAGAACAGGTTCTTGCCGTGCTTCTGCAGGCCGATCGCGCTGTAGAGCTCGGCGCGCGGCTTGCGGGGCATCATCGAGCGCAGGAACTGCACGTAGGCGCTGGGCACCTCCATGTCCACCATGAAGTAGGCACGCGCAAAGCTGAACAGCATCAGCAACTCGTCCTCGCCGAACAGCGCCGCATCGATCTGCAGCAGACCGCGCTCGTTGTGCAGGATCGGCAGGGCAAACGGCGTCTCGGTGAAGCCGTTGATGATCTTGCCCACCAGGTAGGCGCCCTTGTTGCGATAGAACAGCGACGAGAGCACCTGGATCTGGAAATTGGTGCGCCAGCGGAACAGGCCCAGCTCGCGCTGCACCGCGCTCAGCACATGGTCGGCGTCGCGGCCCAGGTCCTCGAACTCGCGCTCGAGCTGGAAGTTGTTGACGATGCGCACCATGGTCTCGTGCATGGTCTCGCGCGTCGGGTAGTAGCAACGGAAGGTGGGCTTGGCAGCGGGCTCTTCGTTCTCGATGTATTCGGTGGAGACGGCCGGCCGCACAAAGATGAAATCGTTGTGGAAATAGCTGTGGTGCAGGATGCGCGTGCACACCGAGTTGAAGAAGGTCTCGGCCAGCTCGGGCTGGTGATGGTTGGTGAGCAGGCCGATGTAGTGCAGCTTGACCTGCTGCCAGACCTCCATCTCCAGCCGACTGGCCTGGAAGCGCTCCTCCAGCAGCGCGATGCCCTCGTCCACGCGCTTGTCGTAGAACTCGATGCGCTCGCGCTGGGCCCGCTGCTGGCCATGCCAGTCGCCGCGCTCGAAGCGCTGCTTGGCCTCGGCCGAGGTGGCGCGGAACAGGCGGTAATGACGATTGAAGCCACCGAGCATGGTCTGCGCGATCTCGAAGGCGCGCGAGTCGGTGAGCTTCTGGGGGAACATCGCGGCTCTGTGCTGAGGGTCAGTCTGCCGAGCTTATCCGGGCCCGCTCGTAGCGGGCCTTGACGGCGCTCAAGGCTTTCTGGAAGGCCGCGGCCAATTGGTCCGCGGCGGCCACCGTGATGCGCAGATCCTCCAGCAGGCCGTTGTGCAGGCCATAGACCCAGCCATGCACCACCACCTCCTGGCCGCGCGCCCAGGCATCCTGCACCACGGTGGTCTGGCAGGCGTTGCGGGCCTGCTCCAGCACGTTCAGCTCGCACAGGGCGTTGACGCGCTGGTTGGCGTCGATGCTGTCCAGCCATTCGTGATGGTGGTTGCGCACGTCCTGCACATGGCGCAGCCAGTTGTCCACCAGGCCGGTGCGCACGTCCAGCAGCGCCGCCTTCACGCCGCCGCAGTTGGAATGGCCGACGACGATGATGTGCTTGACCTTCAGCGCATCCACCGCGAACTGCATCACCGAGAGGCAGTTGAGGTCCGAGTGCACCACCACATTGGCGACATTGCGGTGCACGAACAGCTCGCCCGGCAGCAGGTTCACCAGCTCGTTCGCCGGCACCCGGCTGTCGGCGCAGCCTATCCACAGGTATTGCGGCGTCTGCTGCTTGAGCAGGCGCGAGAAAAACCCGGGTTCGCGCGCCTCGGTCTCGGCGGCCCATTGCTTGTTGCTGTCCAGCAGTTCTTGAAGTTCAGTACTCATGGCGGCATTGTCGCGGTGGCGGCGGGTCGCTGTGCTTACATGGTCTCCGCGAACAGCTCGCGGCCGATCAGCATGCGGCGGATCTCCGAGGTGCCGGCGCCGATTTCATACAGCTTGGCATCGCGCCACAGACGGCCCAGCGGGTATTCGTTGATATAGCCGTTGCCACCAAAGATCTGCACGCCCTCGCCGGCCATCCAGGTGGCCTTTTCGGCGGTCCAGAGGATCACCGAGGCGCAGTCCTTGCGCACCTGGCGCACATGCTCGCTGCCCAGCAGGTCGAGGTTCTTGGCCACCGTGTAGGCAAAGCTGCGGCCGGCCTGCAGCACGGTGTACATGTCCGCCACCTTGCCCTGGATGAGCTGAAACTCGCCGATGCTCTGGCCGAACTGCTTGCGGTCGTGGATGTAGGGGATGACGTTGTCCATCACGCTTTGCATGATGCCCAGCGGGCCGCCGGTGAGCACGGCGCGCTCATAGTCCAGGCCCGACATCAGCACCTTGGCGCCGCCGTTCACCGCACCCAGCACGTTCTCGGCCGGCACCTCGACGTTCTGGAACACCAGCTCGCCGGTATGGCTGCCGCGCATGCCCAGCTTGTCGAGCTTCTGTGCGATTGAGAAACCCTTCATGCCCTTTTCGATCAGGAAGGCGGTGACGCCGCGCGCGCCCAGCTCGGGCTCGGTCTTGGCGTAGACCACCAGGGTGTCGGCATCGGGGCCGTTGGTGATCCACATCTTGTTGCCGTTGAGCAGGTAAACCCCACCCTTGTCCTCGGCCTTGAGCTTCATGCTGATGACGTCGGAGCCGGCGCCCGGCTCGCTCATCGCCAGCGCCCCGACATGCTCGCCGCTGATCAGCTTGGGCAGGTACTTGGCCTTCTGCGCCGCGTTGCCGTTGCGGTTGATCTGGTTCACGCAGAGGTTGCTGTGCGCGCCGTAGGACAGGCCCACCGAGGCCGAACCGCGGCTGATCTCCTCCATCGCCACCATATGCGCCAGATAGCCCATATTGGCGCCGCCGTATTCCTCGGACACGGTCACGCCCAGGATGCCCAGCTCGCCCATCTTGCGCCACAGATCCATGGGGAACTGGTCGCTGTGGTCGATCGCCGCGGCACGCGGGGCGATCTCGGCGTCGGCAAAGGCGCGCACGGTGTCGCGCAGCGCGTCGATGTCTTCGCCGAGTTGGAAGTTCAGGCCGGGCAGATTCATGGTTTGTCTCCTACTTTTCAATGTTTGAGGCCGTCGCGGCCCAGAACCGTCATCACGGTGGCGCTCATGGTCGCCACCAATTTTTCTTCGCCGCCGGCCTCGAACCCGTAGGCACGGCCCTCGACCACGCTGATGGTACGACCGGCCTTGGCCACCTGGCCCTCGAAGCGGAACAGCGGCCCGCGCGCCGGCGCAAGCAGATTGATCTTGAATTCGATCGTCAACACCGCCGCATCGGCCGGCATCAGGCTGTAGGCGGCATAGCCGCAGGCCGAGTCCAGCGCCGTGGACACGATGCCGGCATGCAGGAAGCCGTGCTGCTGGCACAACTCGGGCTTGTGCGCCATGGTGATCAACACCCTGCCAGCCTCCACCGCGCCCAACTCCGCGCCCAGCGTCTTCATCACCGCCTGCAGGGCGAAGGAATCGCGCACCCGCTGGGCGTAATGCTGATCCGCTGCTTGCATGGGTCGGCTCCTGCTTGGGTTGACTTACGTTTACGTAAACGTCAATTGTAAGGGCTCAGCAGCGTCCGGCGCCCCCTGCAGAATTACCTAAGCACTTATCAGAGGAAGCGTTCCAGCAGCTTCTTGGAGCCACGATCCAGCGCGAAGCGATCCTGCACCATGAACTGCAGGCCGTGGCTGGTGGTGATGAGCAGACGCCCCTCGCCCAGGCGGCGGATGTCTTCCTCGGTCTTGAGGATGAAGCTGGCCTCGCCGCGGTCGGTCTCCACCGTCCAGAGGCTGGGGGTGGAGAAGGTCGAGACCTTTTTCAGCCGCGTCACCGTGGGGGTGAACTCACGGGCGGCAAATTCGCTCTCCAGCAGCTCGCGCTCGGGCCTGGGCAGGGCCGAGAGTCGGTCAATCCAGGCCAGCTCATGGCCGTCCGGCCCGACCAGGGAGACGCCCTCGTCGGGCGCCGAGATCGGGTGGGCGCGCACCGGGTTCACGCCCACATGCTCGACACCCTCGGCATCGATCAGCACCAGGCGCCCATAGGCGTTGCGGGCGAGTTGCTGGTAAGGGGGAGTCGTCGTCATGCTCATGCGGCCTCCGCCGTGTGGGCGCTGGGGTTGGGCAGGGTGATAGGCTCGGGCTCGCCCTCGTCCATGCGGCGCGCCTGTGCCTCGTAGAGGCGCCAGTAGGCACCCTGCTTGGCCATCAACTCGTCGTGCGGGCCCACTTCCACCACCTGGCCGCGGTCCATCACCACCAGGCGATCGGCCTTGCGCAGCGTCGAGAGGCGGTGGGCAATGGCGATGGTGGTGCGGCCCTGCACCAGATTGTCCAGCGCCTTCTGGATCTCCTTCTCGGTCTCGGTGTCCACCGAGGAGGTGGCTTCGTCGAGGATCAGCAGGCGCGGGTTGATCAGCAGCGCGCGCGCAATCGAGATGCGCTGGCGCTCGCCGCCCGAGAGGCCCTGGCCGCGCTCGCCCACCAGCGAGTCGTAGCCCTGCGGCAGGCGCAGGATGAATTCATGCGCATGGGCAGCGCGCGCCGCGGCCACGATCTCCTCGCGCGTGGCCTCGGGCTTGCCGTAGGCGATGTTCTCGGCAATCGTGCCGAAGAACAGGAAGGGCTCCTGCAGCACCAGGCCGATGTGCTGGCGGTAGTCGGCCACGCCGATGCGGCGCAGGTCCACGCCGTCCACCTTGATGGAACCCTCGGTGACGTCGTAGAAGCGGCAGATCAGGTTCACCAGCGTGCTCTTGCCCGAGCCGCTGTGGCCCACCAGGCCGATCATCTCGCCGGGCTGGATGTCCAGGCTCAGGCCGCGGATGACGGCACGGTTGCCATAGCGGAAACCGATGTCCTGCATCTGGATGCCGCCCCTGACCTGCTCCAGCTTGGTCGGGTTGACGGGCTCCGGCACATTCGATTGATGGTCGAGGATGTCGAAGATGCGCTTGGCGCCGGCGGCGGCCTTCTGCGTCACCGAGACGATGCGGCTCATCGAATCCATGCGGCCATAGAAGCGGCCGATATAGGCCAGGAAGGAGGTCAGCACACCGACCGTGATGTCCTGCTTGGAGACCAGGTAGATGCCGAAGGCCCAGACCACCAGCAGGCCCATCTCGGTGAGCAGCGAGACGGTGGGGCCGAACAGGCTCCAGGTCTTGTTGAGCCGGTCATTGACCTGCAGATTGTTCTGGTTGGCGTCCTTGAAGCGCTTGGCCTCGCGCCGCTCCTGGGCAAAGGCCTTGACCACGCGGATGCCGGGAATGGTGTCGGCCAGCACGCTGGTGACCTCGCCCCAGACCCGATCGATCTTCTCGAAGCCGGTGCGCAGGCGGTCGCGCACCAGGTGGATCATCCAGGCGATGAAGGGCAGCGGCACCAGGGTGGCCAGCGCCAACCAATGGTTGATGGAGAACAGGATGATGGCCGTCATCGCCAGCATCAGCACGTCGGTGATGAAGTCCAGCGCATGCAGGGAGAGGAACACGCTGATGCGGTCGGTCTCGGAGCCGATACGCGACATCAGGTCGCCGGTGCGCTTGTTGCTGAAGTACTCCAGCGAGAGGCTCAGCAGGTGCTCGAAGGTGTTGGTGCGCAGATCGGCGGCGATGCGCTCGGAGACCAGCGCCAGGATATAGGTCTTGGCCCAGCCCAGGATCCAGGACACCAGGCCCGCGCCCAGCAGGCCGCTCAGGTACAGGGCCACCAGCCAGGGGTCGATCTTGTGGCCCTGCTGGAAGGGGATCAGCACCTCGTCCATCAGCGGCCGGTACAGATAGGGGCCGACCAGGGTGGCGCCGGTGGCGCCCAGCATGAGCAGAAAACCCAGCAAGAGCTGACCCTGGTAGGGGCGCGCAAAGCGCCACAGGCGCAGCAACACCCAGGTGGAGGGCGGCGTATGCAGCTCGCGCGCGCAGGTGGGGCATTCCTCGTTGTCGGGCGGCGGCGGCAAGGGGGCGTGGCAGCTGGGGCAGAACTCCAGCTCCTCGGCCTGGGCGCGCTCGGGCTCGTCGCGGCGCTCGAAGGCCTCCTGCCAGCGCTGCGCCTGCAAATTGATCTGCAAGGTGAAGCGCCACTGGGCCAGGCGTTGCGTTTGATCCACAAGTTCCAGGCAACCGACCCCGGCATGGTCCGAAATCTTCATCGCCAGGCCCGGATGCAGCGCCCATTCCGACCATTGCCGCGTGCCCGCATCCCAGGCCAGCAGGCGTTTGTTGGTGAGCACCAACAAGCTGCGCGCAAAGCGCAGCTGCGCGTCCAGGTCAACCTCCAGCGGGGCTACAACGTTCTCGTCTCTCGTGAGACGCGCCTGCAAGGTAGCCAATTCCGGATGCTGGTCCGGCGCGCCGTCGGGATGGTGATGCTGCATTTTGTGTTGTGCCAACTTCGCCCCGAGAGGGCCATGTTGCTGTGTTTGAGCGCTGATTTTCACTCAGAAGGACGCCGGCCAGCACCGGCGCGTATCAGAAGCAGGCGCTAACACCCCCGCCGCCAAACTCACCCCCGGTTGAGCGCACAATTACGCCTTGCCTTTTTCCCAGCCCTTGCAAAGACCCGACCCAGGCCCCTCACCCATGAGCAGACACGACGACATCAAGCTTTTGCGCGTCAACTATTTGCGGGGTCCCAATATGTGGACCTACCGCCCGGTCCTCGAAGTCTGGTTGGATCTGGGCAAGCTGGAGGACTTCCCCTCCAACCTGCTGCCGGGTTTCAACGATCGCCTCACCCATCAGCTGCCGGCCCTGATCGAGCACCATTGCGGCGTGGGCGAGCGCGGCGGCTTCATGCAGCGCCTCACCGAGGGCACCTGGATGGGCCATGTGCTGGAGCATGTGGTGATCGAGTTGCTGAACCTGTCGGGCATGCCCACCGGCTTCGGCCAGACCCGCAGCACCTCCGCCACCGGCGTCTACCGCATGGTGTTCCGCGCCCGCGACGAGCAGGTGGCGCGTGCCGCCCTGGCCGAGGGCCATGCGCTGCTGATGGCCGCCATCAACGCCGAGGCCTTTGACGTGAGCGCCGCTGTCGCCCGCGTGCGCGACAAGGTGGACGATTGCTACCTCGGCCCCAGCACCGCGGCGATCGTCGCTGCGGCGACGGATCGCCGCATCCCCCATATCCGCCTGAACGACGGCAACCTCGTGCAGCTGGGCCATGGCGCGCGCCAGCGCCGCATCTGGACGGCCGAGACCGACATGACCAGCGCGATCGCCGAAGGCATTGCGCGCGACAAGGACCTCACCAAGAGCCTGCTCAAGTCGGTGGGCGTGCCGGTGCCCGAGGGCCAGGCGGTGAAGAACGCCGACGAGGCCTGGGAAGCCGCCCAGGACCTGGGTCTGCCGGTGGTGGTGAAGCCCTCCGACGGCAACCACGGCCGCGGCGTCACCCTGGACCTGAAACGCGAGGCCGATGTGCGCGCCGCCTTCGAGCTGGCCGAGCGCAATGGCTCCGAGGTGCTGGTGGAGCGCAACATCCCCGGCAACGAGCACCGCCTGTTGGTGGTGGGCGGATCGGTGGTGGCCGCCGCGCGCGGCGACGAGGCCTGGATCACCGGCGACGGCAAGCACACGGTCGTGCAACTGGTGGATCAGCAGATCAACACCGACCCGCGCCGTGGCCTCACCGAAGACTTCCCGCTGAATCGCATCGACGTGCCCGAAGACGCCGTCATCCTGCTGGATCTGCAGCGTCAAGACCTGACCCCCGATGCCGTGCCGGCGGCCGGACAGCGCGTGCTGATCCAGCGCAACGGCAATGTGGCGATCGACTGCACCGCCCAGGTCCACCCCGAGGTGGCCCATGTGGTCTCGCTGGCCGCGCGCACCATCGGGCTGGACATCGCCGGCGTCGATCTGGTGAGCGAAGACATCTCCAGGCCGCTCTCGGAAACCGGCGGCGCCATCGTCGAGGTGAACGCCGGCCCCGGCCTCCTGATGCACCTGAAGCCCGCCGAGGGCATGCCCCAGCCGGTCGGTCAGGCCATCATCGACCACCTCTTCGCCGAGGACGAGAACGGTCGCATCCCCATCGTCGGCGTAACCGCCTCTGCAGGCGGCCAGCACATTACCCGCCTGGTGGCCTGGCTGCTGCACCTGAACGGCCGCCATGTGGGCCTGGCCTGCAACGACGGCCTCTTCCTCGGCACCCGCCGGGTCGAGAAGAAGCCCAGCGCGCGCTGGGATGCCGCGCACCGCCTGCTGATGAACCGCGGCGTGGACGCCGTGGTGGTGCAGAACAGCGCCGCCACCATCCTCACCGACGGCCTCGCCTATGACCGCTGCCAGGTCGGCGTGGTGACCGACACCGCCGCGCTGGGCCAGCTGGACGAGCACGACATCCGCACCCACGACCAGCTCTTCAAGGTGTTGCGCACCCAGATCGACGTGGTGCTGTCCGACGGCGCCGCGGTGCTGAATGCCGCCGACCCGCAGCTGGTGGAAATGGCCGAGCTCTGCGATGGCGAGGTGGTGTTCTACGCGCTCGACAGCGACGCCCTTGCCGCCCACCGCGACAAGGGCGGCCGCGCGGTCTTCCTGCAGGGCGGCGCCGCGGTGCTGGCGCAGGGCGCTTCCGAAACCTCGGGCGCCAATATCGAGGCCCTGATGAAGCGCTTCGCCGCTGCCGGCCAGGCCACCGATGCGGCCACCCTGCTGGCCGCGGTGGCCACCGCCTGGGCCCTCAACATCTCCCCCGAACTGATCTCGGCCGGCCTGGACACCTTCGTGCCCGAACTCGCCCAATAAGCAACCCACATAGAAGACCGAGCACCATGGAAGTCTCTCGCACCCGAGCCCTGCGTGGCCCCAATATGTGGAGCCGTCACACCGCCATCGAGGCGGTGGTGATGTGCAACGAAGCCGAACGCTCCATCACCGACATGGCCGGCTTCGAGGCCCGCCTGCGCGCCCTCTTCCCCAGCATCGGCGCCCTGCGGCCGGCCAGCGCCCAGCGCGTCGCGATCTCGCTGGCCCATGTGCTGGAGCAGGCCACCCTGGCCCTGCAGGCCCAAGCCGGCTGCCCGGTGACCTTCAGCCACACCCATGTGACCTCGGAAGAGGGCACCTACCAGGTGGTGGTCGAGTACAGCGAGGAAGACGTGGGCCGCCTGGCCTTCGAGCAGGCCGTGCGCCTGGTCAGCGCCGCCATGGACGGCGGCACGTTTGACAGCGAGGCCGTGCTGGCCAAGCTGCGCGAGCTGGACGAAGACGTGCGCCTGGGCCCTTCCACCGGCTCCATCGTCGATGCCGCGGTGAAGCGCGGCGTGCCCTTCCGCCGCCTCACCCAGGGCAGCCTGGTGCAGTTCGGCTGGGGCGCCAAGCAGCGCCGCATCTGGGCCGCCGAGGTCGACGCCACCAGCGCGGTGAGCGAGTCGATCGCCCAGGACAAGGATCTCTCCAAGCGCCTGCTGCAATCCGCCGGCGTGCCGGTTCCCATCGGTGCGCCGGTGGACACGCCCGACGAGGCCTGGGCCGTGGCCGAAGAGATCGGCCTGCCGGTGGTGGTGAAGCCGGTGGACGGCAACCAGGGCAAGGGCGTGACCGTCAACGTGACGACGCGCCAGCAACTGGATGAGGCCTACAAGGCCGCCGACGAGATCGGCCAGGTGATGGTGGAGAAGTTCCTGCCCGGCAGCGACTACCGCCTGCTGGTGATCGGCGACAAGTTGATCGCCGCCGCGCGCCGCGATCCCCCGCATGTGATCGGCGACGGCGTGCACACTGTCAAGCAGCTGGTCGACAAGGTCAACGCCGACCCCAAGCGCGGCGACGGCCATGCCACCTCGCTCACCAAGATCCGCTTCGACGACATCGCCGTGGCGCGCCTGGTGCAGCAAGACCTGACCCCGGAATCGGTGCCCGAGAAGGGCCGCCGCGTGATCCTGCGCAACAACGCCAACCTCTCCACCGGCGGCACCGCCACCGATGTGACGGACGATGTGCATCCCGATGTGGCGGCACGCGCCGTGGCCGCCGCCCAGGTGGTGGGCCTGCATGTCTGCGGCGTCGACGTGGTGGCCGAGAGCGTGCTGCGCCCGCTGGAAGAGCAGAGCGGCGGTATCGTCGAGGTGAACGCCGCGCCCGGCCTGCGCATGCATCTCTCGCCCAGCTATGGCAAGGGCCGCAATGTCGGCGAGGCCATCATCAGCCACCTCTACGGCCATGGCCAGAAGAGCGAAGACGGCCGCATCCCGGTGGTGGCCGTCACCGGCACCAATGGCAAGACCACCACCTCGCGCCTGATCGCCCATCTGTTCGCCACCATGGGCCTGCGCGTGGGCATGACGAATACCGACGGCGTCTATGTGGACGGCCGCCAGATCGACAGCGGCGATTGCTCGGGCCCCAAGAGCGCGCGCAATGTGCTGATGCACCCCGATGTGGAAGCGGCCGTGTTCGAGACCGCGCGCGGCGGCGTGCTGCGCGAGGGCCTGGGTTTTGACCGCTGCCAGGTGGCCGTGGTCACCAACCTCGGCGAGGGCGACCACCTCGGCATGAACTTCCTCAACACCGTGGAAGAGCTGGCCCTGGTGAAGCGCGTGATCGTGCAGAACGTGGCGCCCAGCGGCTATGCGGTGCTGAACGCCGCCGACCCGGTGGTGGCCAATATGGCCAGCGTGTGCCCGGGCCAGATCATCTATTTCGCGGCCGACCGCCACCACCCGCTGATGGCCACCCACCGTGCCCAGGGCAAGCGCTGCGTCTATGTGGACGGCGACCAGCTGGTGGCCGCGCAAGGCTCCTGGCGCGAAAGCATCCCGCTGCGCGACATCCCCATCACCCGCCACGGCAGCATCGGCTTCCAGGTCGAGAACGCCATGGCCTCGGTGGCGGCGGCCTGGGGCGTGGGCTTGGACTGGGACACCATCCGCCGCGGCGTCGGCAGCTTTGCCAATGATGCCGACAACGCGCCCGGCCGCTTCAATGTGATGGACTACCGCGGCGCCACCGTGATCGCCGACTACGGCCACAACGGCGATGCGATGCGCGCCCTGGTCGCCGCCGTGCAGGCCATGCCGGCCAAGAAGCGCTCGGTGGTGATCTCGGGTGCCGGCGACCGCCGCGACGAGGACATCCGCATCCAGACCCAGATCCTCGGCGATGCCTTCGACGACGTGCTGCTGTTCCAGGATGCCTGCCAGCGCGGCCGCGAGGACGGCGAGGTGCTGGCGCTGCTGCGCCAGGGCCTGGAAGGCGCCAAGCGCGTGAGCCACGTCGACGAGATCCGCGGCGAGTTCATCGCCATCGACACCGCGCTGGCGCGCCTGCAGCCGGGCGACCTCTGCCTGGTGCTGGTGGACCAGGTGGAAGAGGCGCTGGCGCATCTGGCGCAGCGCATCAGCGCGGGCTGAGCAGGTCCAGGTCCAGGCTGCGCTCCAGCAGCCAGACCAGGGCCAGCAGGGCAATCAGCAGCGAGCCGCCGCCCAGCACCCAACGCGGGTAGCCGGGCCGGCGCCGCAGGCCCCATACCAGGCCCATGAAGCCCGCCACCACAGCGAGCTGGCCGAGTTCCACGCCCAGGTTGAACATCAGCAACGGCCCGGCCAGGGCCTCGCGCTGCAGGCCCAGCTCCCTGAGCGCGCTGGCGAAGCCGAAGCCGTGCACCAGGCCGAAGGCAAAGGTCAGGCGCCAACGGCCATGCAACAGCAGCGGCCAGAGATTGTTCAGCGCCGCCAGCAGCACCGAGGCGGCGATCAGCGACTCGACCCAGCGCGAGGGCGGGCTCAGGATCTCGAAGGCGGCCAGCGCCAGCGTGATGCTGTGCGCCAGCGTGAAGGCGCTCACCACCCCCAGCACATCCAGCAGCACGGGCCGCAGCGGCGTAGCGGGCCGCCAATGATTCCCCTCCCGCACCAGCACCGCCGGCAGCAGCAGCGCGAGCAGGAAGAGGATGTGGTCCAGGCCGATCCAGATATGGTGCACGCCATCGCGCAGCACGCTCAGCAGGCTGTGCGCTGCACCCAGGCGCAGCGGCGTGGCGTGGCCATCGGGGGCCAGCACCAGGGTCTGCGCCGCCCCGGCGGGCCCGCGCAGGATCAGCACGCCACGGTGCGTGGGGTCGCTGGCGGCAAAGAGGCGGTAGCTGAGGGTCAGGTCTTGCGCGGGGGCGCGGCATTGCCAGCGCCGCTGCAGCACCGCGTAGCGGCCATCGCTGCGGGTTTCGATCTGCAGCGGGGCCAGGGCTTGCGGCACGCAGCGGCCGCCATCGGCATCCGTCAGCGTCATGTCCAGGCCCTGCCGGGCCAGCTGGTCGATCTCCCCGGCGCGCGCCCTCAGCTCGCCCCAGCTCAGCTGGCCGTTGTCATCCGCGTCCAGCTGCAGCTCGCGGTCCAGATCGCGCAGCGCGATGTCGACGCGCTCGCTGAGCCCCGTGGCATCGGCCTCCAAGATCAGATAGGCATCGCTGGCCTTGTGGGCCTGGGCAGCGCCGGCGCACAGCAGCAGCAACCACACCATCAGCGCCCGCTTCATGAGGCAGCGCTCCAGCGCGCATCCTGCATGCCGCTCTCGCGCCGGAACTGCTCGAACGCCTGCCGCGCCTGCGCCACCAATGGCTTGGGCGCGGCCGGCAACTGCGCCGCGCGCCGCAGCAGCCAGGCATCGGCCGGCTCGCGCTGCAGAGCCCAGTTGGCGATCGCCTGTTGCAGGGCTGCGCCGGCATCGGGCCGCACATCGAGGGCGTAGCGCGCCCGCTCGCGCGCATGGGCGCTGCCGTCGCCGCGCAGGGCGGCGGCCTCGAAGCGCTCTTGGAGCTGCGCGGCCGCCTCGCTGGCGCGCGCATCGCCGCCGGCACGCCAGGCAATCGCCAGGCGCAGCAGCAGGGCATCGGGCAGGCGCATCAGCTCGGCCTGGTCGGACTGGTGGGCCAGCACCAGCGCGGCGGCCTCGGCCCAGCGCTTGCGCGCCAGCAGCCAGTCGGCCAGCGCGGCGCGCGTGTAGATGGAAGGTTCGGCCTGCAGGGCCTGGCGGTACAGCGCCTCCGCTTCGGCCAGGCCACGGCGCTCGGCCAGTTCGGCGCGCAACAAAAGGATCCAGGCCGCGGGCGCCTGCGGGTAGCGGGCCAGTTGGGCCAGGGCCGCGGCAGCGCTCTCGTTGCGGCCTTGCAGGCTGTCCAGCTCGGCCAGGCAGGCGCGGCCATGCACCTGCACAGCTGCGCCCAGGGCCGCATAGCTGAGCCCGGCCAGGCGCGTGCAGGCGCTGCGCGCCTCGGGCCAACGGCCGCGCAGCTGCAGCAGGGCGGCGCGCGTCAGCTCGGCCTGGGCCCGCAGCGCCAGCGGCGTGGAAGCACTCGCCAGCAGCGCATCCAGATCCTGCAGGGCGGCATCGAAGCGATGTTGGGTCTGCAGCATGCTGGCACGCAGCAGGCGCACCGCCGGCGGCGGCGCGGGCAGGTGCCACCAGGGTGCCAGCAGCGCCTGGGCCCGGCCCAGTTCGCGCGGGTCGCCCTCCTGCCGCGCGCGCTGCAGGGCGGCCTGCGCCAGGCCCAGCGCCTGCGGCAGCGCCAGGCCCTGGCGCGGCACGGCCGCCAGGCGCCGCGGCAACTGCTCCAGCACCTCCTCATCCGCCTGCGGCGTGTAGGGGCTGGCCAGGCCGCGCAGACTGAGAAGCAGCAGGACGAGGAGGCTCGGCAGTCTGCGCATCGCCACCTCAGCTGACCGTCAGGGGTTCGTCGCTTTCGCTGGCGGGCGGCATGCTCAGCTTGTCGGTCGTCAGCGGCTCATCGCTCTCGCTCGCCGCCTGGCTCTGGCCCAGCGTGAACTGGGTGTAGGCGCCGGGGGAGACCAGCGCGCTCTCAGGCACCTCGGTGAGCAGCACCGGTGGCGGCGGTGGGGGCGGCGGTGCTGCCGCTTCGTCGCTGCCGCCACAGGCGGCCAGCAGGCCGCTTGCGAGCAGGGCCAGGGCGTGAATGGATTGCTGCTTCATGGCGCCCTCCTCAGTTGGTGCCGCCAACCGGCGTGTAGAGGTAGGGGAAGCTGCCCAGCAGCGGCACCGTGGCCTGGTCCACCGCATCGTGCAGCTTCAGCGAGGTTGCGCCCAGCGGCACATTGGCAGGTTTGCAGCTGGCGCCGAAGCCGAGCGCATCGTTGTCGCCATTGGCCATGCAGAGCCCACCCATCACCGCCACCAGGGCCACGTCCACCACATCGTCCTTGGGGCGGCGGCCGTTCGGGAAGCCGGCGTTGTCCTTGCCGCCGGCCAGGAGGTTGCCGACGATGCCCAACCGGTTCTGCTGCGCGAACGGCACCGGCGCGATCTGGGTGTTGAGGCGCAGCATCTCCGAGGCCACCACATGGGCGGGCTGGTTGACGCCCTTGATGCCGGTGAGGAAGGCCGTCACCAGATCGGTACGCGGTAGGTTCTTGGGCGCCGTGCCGGGGATGGCGAGCACCGTCTCGATCAGGGCCGACAGGGTCGGGTTGGTAACGTAATTGGCGAACTGCGCGTCATCTTTGGGCTTGGAGCTGTTGAAGCGGTCCTTGTCCGGCAGGCCGATCACCACCTCGTTCACCAGGGGCATGCCCAGCCGCGAGACCTGCACCCAGGCGCCGCCGGCCTTGTCGGTGTTCTGGTGGCCGGGCTTGGGCGCGGGGTCGAGCACGCGTGCCTGGCGCAGGCTGGCGGTGGTCCAGCCGCCGATCACCGGCTCGTTGGCGCTGGCCAAACAGCTCTTGTGCACTTCCAGGGCCAGGGTGGTGACGTTCTTGTCGTCCAGCTGGTTGGGCACCGCGCCGATCAGGGTCGGGTCGGTGATCACCGAGACCGGCGCATTCACCAGGTCGAAGATGGTGCCGAGGTTGACGGCGAAAGGATCCTTGCGCTGGCCCACGAAGACCTTGCCGGGCATGGCGCAGCCGGGGATGTTGACGCTGTAAATGTGCTTGGCCGCATAGGCCTCGTAGTTGGCGATGGTCTTCTTGCCGATGTTGTCCACCGGCTTGTCGAAGCTGCTCGCGCCGCTGCTGGCATTGGTGACCGACTGGCGCTGGCCGCTGCGACGGTCGCCACGCACGATGTCCAGCGTGAAGCTCTCGTTCACGTTCAGCGCCGCGGCACGCGGCTCGCTGATGGTGCCGGCCTGTATCAGCGGGATCGCCACGCTCTTGTCGCCAATCGTCAGCGCGATGCTGTTGAGCTTGTTCTTGAAGCGGAACTGGAAGGTGATGTCTTCCTTGGCGTCGCCATTGGTGTCGAGATGGATCTCGTAGAGCGCGTTCGGGTCCAGCGAGAAGTAGTTGGGGCCGCCATAGGCATCCTGCAGCGGCAGGTAGTTGGCGATCAGGGTCACGTAGTCGCCACGGCCCTGTTCATAGCTCATGAACATATAGAAATCGCTGGCATCCACCTTGGGCACGGTGGTGATGAAGGGCGCCTCGCGGTGGCTGGAGGCCAGGGCCGCGGTGGCGGCCAGCATGGCGGCGCTGAAGCTCAGCAAACGCAGGGTGGGAAGTGCTTGTTGCATCTGGGTCTCCTTGATGGGGTGGGCGACTGCTTCGCCCACTGCAGGCCTTTACGCCGGCGCTGCCCGAGCGGACGCAGCCCACCCTGCGCATTGGTCGGGCTTGCATCCAAGTGGCGCCGGCCTGCGTAGCCCATTCCATGAGCACCACCACCCCCACCGCGCGCAGCCAGGAGCTTGCCGCCCTGCTCGCCCGCATCGCCCTGGGCGACCGCGCCGCCTTCGAGGCCCTCTACCGCGCCACCAGCGGCCCGCTGTTCGGCGTGGTGCTGCGCGTCAACAGCGACCGCGGCCAGGCCGAGGAGGTGTTGCAGGAGGTCTATGTGAACATCTGGCGCGCCGCCGCGGGCTACCAGGCCCAGCAAAGCCAGCCGCTCACCTGGCTCACCAGCATCGCGCGCAACCGCGCCATCGACAGCCTGCGCCGCCGCGCCACTGAGCCCGCCACCGTGAGCCGCTACGGCAGCCCGGGCACGGGCGATGAGGGCGACGAAGCAGAGGATCTGCTGGAGAAGCTGGCCTCGGAGCAGGCCGGCCCGCTGGACCTGCTGGAGCAGGCCACGCGCTCGCATGCGCTGGAGCGCTGCATGCAGGGGCTCAGCGGCGAGCAACGCTCCAGCCTGGCGCTGGCCTATTACCAGGGCTTCAGCCATGCCGAGGTGGCCGAGCATCTGGCCCAGCCCCTGGGCACGGTGAAGAGCTGGGTACGCCGCGGCCTGCAAAGCCTCAAGCTGTGCCTGGACCGCGCTGCCGGCTTGCTCGGCACGGGTGCCGCCGGGGAGTCCGCCTGATGGATTACAGCCGCCCCCGCCTGGCCGAGAAGCTCGCCGCCGAATACGCGCTGGGCACGCTGCGCGGCCCCGCACGCCGCCGTTTCGAACAGCTGTTGCCGGCCCACCCCGCGCTGGCCCGCGAAGTGGCGCGCTGGCAGCTGCGCCTGCAGGCCCTGGCCAGCCCGGTGGCCGCGGTGCAGCCGCCCGCGCATCTCTGGCCCGCCATCCAGCGCCGCCTGTTTGGCGCGCCGCAACCCGCGCCGCGCTGGTGGCAGCGCCTGAGCCTGTGGCAGGGCTTCAGCGGCGCCGCCAGCGCGCTGGCGCTCACCGCCCTGCTGTTGCTGAACCAGCCCCAGCCGGTACAGCCGCCGCTGGTGATCGTGATGAACAGCACCGCCGAGGGGGCGGCGCTGGTGAAGGCCGGCTTCGTGGCCATTGTCAGCGCCGATGGCCGGGCCCTGGTGCTCAAGCCGCTGGGCCCGCTCACGCTCGCGCAGGGCCGCGCGCTGGAACTCTGGGCCGTGCCGGCGCAGGGCGCACCGCGCTCGCTGGGCCTGGTGGCCGACGACCGCGCCACCACCGTGCTGCGCGCCAAGCTGCTGCAGAACACCGCCGCCTTTGCCGTCAGCCTGGAGCCCGGCGGTGGCTCGCCCACCGGCGCGCCCACCGGGCCCATCGTCTCGGCGGGCAGGGTCTGAGCCTCAGCGCCCGACCTTGCCGGGCAGGCTCAGCTGCCCCGACGCCACCTTGAACACATCCACCACGCACAGCAGCGGGTTGTGCACGCTGGCGTTCACGCGCAGCGCCGCCGTCACACCGTCGAAGCCGGCGGACTCCAGCACGCCGATGTCGTCGAAGGGCACACGCACCTCCAGGCTCTGCCCCTTGAAGATCGGGCTCCAGCCCGGGCTGTCGATCAGGATGGGCAGGCCGGGCCAGGTCTTGGGCAGGCGCGGCTTGGCGCCTGCGGGAATGTCCACCACCTTCAGCGCGCCCTCCTGGCCACAGGCGGCGTCGGGCTGCAGCACCACCCAATGCGAATGCCACAGCCTGCCATCGTTGCCGGCCTTGCCATCGCCGTCCTCATCGAAGAGTGGCGTGTCATCGAAATCGGGGTGCGCGGTCACCGCCAGGGCCAGGATGCCCGCCTTGGGCTCGAAGCCCACCAGCGCCGGGTCGAGCGTGGTGGGCCAGACATAGGAGAACACCGTGCTGCCGGCCAGCTTGCCGCTGGCGGCGGGTTTGCTGGCGCCCGCCCGGCCGGACACGGCCATATGAAACACCGCCACCCGACCCTCGGTTGTGATTCGGGTGTGGACGATGTCGAAGCTCGGCTTGACGGCCGGGCCGGGCTCGCTCCGGATGCCACCGGCATGCGTGTCGTCATGCGCCATGACATGGGCGGCCGCCACGGTGAGGGACAGGGCGAGGCTGAGGGCGGGGAAGCGCTGCATATGGAAGTTCCTTTTGAGTTCGGCCTTGTGGGATGCCCCTGCATCCCGGCACCCGCCCAGTGTCTCGGCCCAAACGCTACGATGCGTATCGCAAAATCTTCAAAACAAACCTAATCGTCCAGATGAATGAAGCCATCGACCGCCTCTCAGCCCTGCTGGAACGCTTCAGGGTGCGCGCCCATCTGTTCCACAACGGCCCCTTGTGCGGCGTGACGCACTTCGCCGCCGAGCCGGGGCGAGGCTTTCTGCATGTGATGCGGCGCGGCGAGATGGTGGTGACGCACCGCCGCGGCAGCGGGGCGCCGGCAAGGCTGCGGCTGCGCGAGCCCAGCCTGCTGTTCTATCCGCGCCCGCTGGCGCATGACTTTCATAACGCGCCCATGGAGGGTGCGGATTTCGTCTGCGCCACGCTGGATTTCGAGGGCGGCGAATCGCATCCGCTGGTGCGCGCCCTGCCCGCCTGCATCGCCCTGCCGCTGGCCGGCGTCGACGGGCTGGAGCACACCCTGGCCCTGCTGTTTGCCGAGACCGAGCGGCTGCGCTGCGGCCAGCGCCTGCTGGCCGACCGCTTGTTCGAGGTGCTGCTGCTGCAGCTGCTGCGCTGGCTGCTGGACCACCCCGAGCAGGGGGGCATCTCGCTGGGTCTGCTCAGCGGCCTGGCCGAGCCACGCCTGGCGCGCGCCCTCACCGCCCTGCACGAGGCACCCGGCCAGGCCTGGTCGCTCGAGCGCATGGCGCAGCAGGCCGGCATGTCGCGCAGCGCCTTTGCCCTGCGCTTCAAGGCGGTGGTGGGCGAGGCGCCGGCCGAGTACCTGGCCCACTGGCGGCTCGGCATTGCCCAGGCGCAGCTCCGGCAGGGCCGCTCGATCAAGGCGATCGCGGCCGAGCTGGGCTACGCCAACGCCTCGGCACTCTCGCGCCTGTTTGCACAAAAGACCGGCCAGGCACCGCGCGCCTGGCTGCAGGCTCAGGCTTGATCGAGCGACGAGGGCAGCGCCCCGAGGCCGACGCGCACACGCAGCCAGGCCCAAAACCGCGCGAGCAGGCCCGCCGGCGGTGCTGCCGGCACGGGCAGCACCGGCAACTGCGGCTGCCGCGCCTGCAACGCCCGCTCCAGGCGCGCAAAGAAGTCGCCGATGATCTTCTGCGCCGCGGCGTCCACCACGCGCGAGCCGATCTGGGCCAGCTTGCCGCCGATCTGCACATCGGCGCTGTAGTGCAGCAGGCAGCGCTGCTCGTCGATGACGCTCAGCCTCACCTGGGCCAGGCCCTTGCCGAAGCCGGCCACGCCGCCCTGCCCCTCGAAGCGCATGGCGTAGGACACCGGCGCCACCACGTCCTGCATCTGCAGCTGGCCCTTGAAGCGCGCACGCACCGGCCCCACCGCGGCCATCACCAGCAGCTGCAGCTGCTCGCCCTCGCGCGTGAGCGATTCGCAGCCGGGGATACAGGCCTGCAGCATGGCCTCGTCGTTGAGCGCCGCCCAGGCTTCGGCCTGCGAGCAGGGCAGCTCGCGTTGATTCTCGATCTTCATGCTCAGGCCTCCGGTGTGGCAGGCAACGGCGCCACCGGCACGGCGGCATGGCCATGCTTGGCCGCCAGCACCGCGTGCCAGTCGCGCCAGGCCCGGCCCGGATGCACCTCGCCGCAGTTGGTGCAGCGGCGCTCGGCCTCGGGGCTGGCGTAGAACCGCTTGTACAGCGGCGGCAGGTCGCCCACGATGCTTTGCAGCTGCACCTCGTGGCGCTGGATCAGCGTGCCGCAATGGGCGCAGTACCACTGGAAGGCATCGGTCACGCCGGCGGCGCGCTGGCGTTCGATCACGGTGCACAGGCTGCCCGGCTCGGGGCGCTGCGGCGAATGCTGCACATGGGCGGGCAGCAGAAAGATGTCGCCCTCGCGCAGGTCCACGCGCTCGAACTGGCCGCGGTCCCACAGGATCAGGTGGGCATTGCCCTTGAGCTGGTGGAAGAACTCCTCGTGCGGGTCGTCGTGGAAATCGCTGCGGTGGTTGGGGCCGCCCACCACGGTGCAGATGAAATCGGCGTTCTGCCAGATCTGCTGGTTGCCTACCGGCGGCTTGAGATCGGCGGCATGGTCGGCGATCCATTGGGCGAAGTTGAGGGGGCGTCCGTAGCTCAGCATGATGATGGTGATCTTTCTAGGCTGGGGTGATTGTGGTGGGTAAGATGCGGCCGCCCATGACCAAGAAGCCGAGCGATCCGCAGGATGAGTTGCTGATGAAGCTGCCGCGCCGCAGCGCGCGGCCGGTGAACGTGTCGCTGAAGCAGCTGCGCGGCTTCGATGCGGTGGCGCGCGAGGGCAGCTTCACGCGTGCGGCGCAGCAGCTGTTCCTGAGCCAGTCGGCGCTTTCGGCGCTGATCCGCGCGCTGGAGAGCGAGCTGGGCCTGCGCCTGCTGGACCGCACCACACGCCGCAGCGAACTCACCGAGGCCGGCCGCGAGCTGATGCCCGCGGTGCAGCGCCTGCTGGCCGATCTGGACCGCGTGGCTGGTGATCTGCGCGATGTGGCGGAACGCCGCCGCGGCCGTGTGCGCCTGGGCACCACGCCGCTGCTGGCGGCCAGCCTGATGCCGGGCCTGCTGCGCAGCTTTGCCGAGCGCTACCCCGAGATCGAGCTGAGCCTGCTGGACGCCAGCGCCGACCAGTTGCTGACCCAGCTGCGCCTGGGCGAGCTGGACCTGGCCCTGGCCACCTTCGACGCCGCCGAGCCCGACATCACGGCCGAGCCGCTGCTGCGCGACGCGATGGTGGCGATCTGCAATCGCGAGCACCCGCTGGCCGCTGCCAAGGCCTTGCGCTGGAAGGATCTGCTGGACCAGCCGCTGCTGCTGCTGCGCGAGGGCAGCGGCCTGCGCGCCCTGGTGGAGCGCCATTTCGCACCGCTGGGCGGTTGCCCCAAGCCGGCGCAGGAGGTGACGCACATCGCCACCGCCATGGCCATGGCCGCCGCCGGCCTGGGCGTGGCCATCCTGCCGGCCTATGCGCTCAAGGTCTCGGCCCTGGCCGAGTTGGTGGGCGTGCCGCTGAAGGAGCCCGCCGTGGCCCGCGAAGTCTCGTTGGCACAGCTGCAGCAGCGCTCGCTCTCGCCCGCCGCGCGCGCGATGGCCGAGCATCTGCGCGAGCACCTGAGCGTGGCCGAAGCGGCGCATGGCAAGCGGCCTAAACGCTCAGCACGGCGCGCCGCGCCATGATGCTGCGCATCACGCTGTAGGGCGTGACCAGCGAGGTCTTGGGGTTGTCGGGCGAGGCGGTGTTGCGCAGCGTCAGGTGCAGCTCGCCCACCGCGCCGCTGGCCTCGATCTCATGCTCGTTGCCGCTGATGGTCGGGTCGGCCACCAGCTCCACCAGGGTCTCGTCCAGCCCCAAGGTGCACAGGGCCAGGGTGGCGGCCACATTGGCATTCTTGGGATAGCTGCGCGCGGCATCGCGCCCGCTGCCGCGGAAGAACACCACCGGCTCGCTGAGCTTGGCCAGATCGAGCAGCAGCTCGGCCGGTGTGTCGCGCCAGGCCAGCGGTGGCTTGCGCGAACGCAGGCAGACACGGTTCAGCCCCGCCAGCTTGGCGGCCTGCAGATAGTCCAGGCCCGCCAGCGCGCCGGAGGGCAGCAGCAGCTGGCGGCCCGAGGCGCGTGCCGCCGCTTCCAGCTCGGCCAGCAGCGCCGCATCGGAGAGCACGCCCACGGAGACCAGCAGCAGATCGCGCCCCGCGCGCAGCACCTCGGGCCCGTAGGCCTTGACCGCACCATGGCCGGCCGCCTCCACCACCAGATCGGGTTGCAAGGCCAGCAAGGCCGCCAACGTGGTGACGACCGGCAAGCCCAGCCCGGCGCCCTCGCTCTCGTGCTGGCACAGCGCACCCAGCAGCTGCACGCCCTCGCCCTGGCGGGCCAGCAGCTCCTTGGCGATCACGCGGCCGATGGCGCCCAGTCCGATCAGGGCCACGCGCAGTGGCGCAGCGGTTTCATGTGTCGTGTGTACGGTCATGTCGATTCCAAAGTCAAAGCGTCTTGCACCACCCGGGCAGCGAGCACGCCGGCCAGGTGGGCGCGGTAGTCGGCCTCGCCATGCACATCGCTGGACATCAGCGCGGCATCGACCTTGAGGCCTTGCAAGGCCTCGGCGGCAAAGCGCCGGCCCAGGGCCTGCTCGAAGGCAGGCAGGCGCTGCACGCCGTGCGCGCCGCCGGTGAGCGCCACGCGCACCGCACCGTCGTCGAACTGCGCCAGCGCCACGCCCACCAGGGCAAAGCGCGAGGCCGCCTGCTCGAACTTGCGGTAGGCAAAGCGGCGCGGGCGGCGCAGGCGCACGCTGCACAGCAGCTCGTCGGCCTCCAGCGCGGTGCTGAAGAAGCCGGTGAAGAACTCGTCGGCCGGCAGCTCGCGGCGGTCGGTCACCAGGGTGGCGCCCAGCGCCAGCATGCCGGCCGGCCAGCAGGCGGCCGGGTCGGCATTCGCCAGCGAGCCGCCCAAGGTGCCCTGGCTGCGCACCTGCTCGTCGGCAATGTGCGAGGCCAGCCGGGCAAGACCTGGCACCAGGCCGCGCAGCAGCGCATGGCGCGCCAGGCTGGCATGGCTTTGCATGGCGCCCAGCTGCAACTCGCCCCCCGCGGTGGCGGCGCAGCCGCGCAGCTCGGCCAGCCCTTGCAGATCGATCAGGCGCTCGGGCGCCATCAGGCCCAGCTTCATCGCCCCCAAGAGGCTCTGGCCGCCGGCCAGCAGCTTGCTGTCCGTGCCATCGCGCAGCCAGCGCAAGACCTCGTCCACCGAGCGGGCGCGGCAGTATTCGAACTCACGCATGCTGTGAGCCCAGCCATTCGCAGATCGCCGCCACGATGCCTTCGTAGCCGGTGCAGCGGCAGAGATTGCCGGCCAGGGCCTGGCGCACCGCCGCGGGCTCGGCCGGCACGCCCTCGGCCTTCATGACCACGGCACGCATCAGCATGCCGGGCGTGCAGAAGCCGCATTGCAGGGCATGGTGGCGCGAGAAGGCGAGCTGCAGCGCATGCCATTCGCCCGGCGCCGCCAGGCCTTCGATGGTGGTGACCTCCGCACCCTCGGCCTGGCGCGCCAGCACATTGCAGCTCTTCACCGCGCGGCCGTTCAGCAGCACGGTGCAGGCGCCGCATTGCGCGGTGTCGCAGCCCTGATGGGTGCCGGTGAGCCCGAGTGGCTCGCGCAGCGCGTCCACCAGCAGGCTGGCATTGCCGAGCTCGAGCTGGCAGGGGCGGCCGTTGATGCGAAGTTGCACCATGATCAGCCCAGCTTCAAGCCGCTCTTGGCGAACTGCTCACGCGTGAGCGCCTTCTCGGCCTCGCTGAGTTGCAGCAGCGGGCGGCGCACCGGGCCGCCCACCTGCCCCAGCAGCTCCAGCCAGTACTTGCTGTGGGCCTGCGGCTTGCCCTTGGGGCGGCTGAGGCGGAAGGCGTCGCGCGCCGGCTCCAGGCTGTCGCGCACGCGGCGGGCCTCGCTGAAGCGGCCTTCGAAGGCCAGGCGCGTGTACTCGTTGATGCGCTGGTCGGCCGCGGTCTGCAGCAGCAGCGGCGGCGTGGAGCAGAGGTAGAGGCGCCAGCCCAGTTCCTCGATATTGTCCAGCCACTCTTCCTCGCTGGCGGTGCTGACCTGGATCTTGTCGCCCACCAGGCGGCTGAGCTCGCTGTACATGGGGCGCGGCACGCTGTACTTGATGGCCACGATATTGGGCAGCTCGGCGATGCGGGCGCACAGCTCAGGGCTCATCAGGTAGCCGCAATCGGGGTGGTTCCACATCGCGATACCAATGTCCAGCTGCTCGCTGATGTGGCGGTAGTACTCATAGATGGTCTCGTCGGTGTCGGCGCCGAAATGCAGCACCGGGCTGTGCACCACGATCCAGTCGGCGCCCACGGCCTGGGCGTAGCGGCCGAGTTCCAGCACGGTGTCGAGGTTGGTGTCGGAGCAGGACATCACGGTGCGCGAGCCGCAGGCCTTGGCGACCTCGGCGGCCAGCTCAAAGCTGCGCTTGCGCTCGGCCAGCGACATCGAGAAGAACTCGCCCTGCTTGCCGCACACGAACAGGCCGCCCAGCTTCAGCGTGCCGCACCAATGCGCGAGGTTGGCCTGAAAGCCGGCTTCGTCCACCGAGCCATCGGCGTTGAAGGGCGTGAGCGTGGCGGCCCAGACGCCGGTGAAATGCGCCTTGGCATAGGCCTTGGCGTCTTGCTTGCTGTAGTCCATGGGGATTGATCTCGGTTCGGTCAAGAAGAAAAAGAAGAGGTGGAGGAATTCATCGCGCGCCAGAGCGCGGCGGCGCTCAAGGGGAAGTCCAGATGCCTCACCCCCAGCGGCGCGAGCGCGTCATGCGCGGCGTTGAGCAGGGCCGCCGGCAGGCCGATGCAGCCGGCCTCGCCCACGCCCTTGGCGCCCAGCCCGTTGGCGGCGCTGCGGGTGGGCAGGCTCTCCAGGGTGATGCGCGGCGGCATGTCCTCGGCGCGCGGCAGGGCGTAGTCCATCAGCGAGCCGGTGAGCAACTGGCCGTTGGCGTCATAGACGATGCGCTCCATCAGCGCCTGGCCCAGGCCCTGCGCCAGGCCGCCCACCAGCTGGCCATGCACCAGCTCGGGCGAGACCAGCACGCCGGCGTCGTCCACCCACACCAGCTCGGTGATGCGCGGCTGGCCGGTGGCGCGTGCTATCTGCAGCTCCAGCATCACGCAGCCCGAGGCCCAGGCCTCCTCGGCCGTGTGGTGGAAGAGCTCCACCGTGCAGGGCAAGGCCGCGCCCTCGGCCAGGCGTTGCTGCAATTGCTCGGCCGCCTTCAGCACCGCCGAGCCGCCGATGGCGGTGCTGCGGCTGGCCAGGGCTCCGATGCCGGCCGGGCAGCGCGCGGTGTCGCCATGCAGCACCTCGATCTGTGCGGGCGCGCAGCCCAGCGCCCCGGCCAGCAATTTGGCGTAGCTGGTCTCGCGGCCCTGGCCTTGTGCGGTGGCGCCGGTGGCAAGCTGGTAGCGCCCATCGGCCAGGGCGGTGAGGCGCGCGCTCTCGCCGCCCTGCCCGCAGGGTTCCACATACAGGGCCATGCCGATGCCGGTGAGGAATTCGCCGTCCGACGCCTGGCGCTGCCGGGCGCGGCGCTGCGCGTAGTCGAACAGCGTGGCGGCGCGCTTCAGCAAGGCCGGCAGGTCACAGCGGTCCAGCCACACCTCGCTGGCCAGGCGGCGCGGCAGCGCATCGGCCGGCCAGACATTGGCCAGGCGCAGGGCGAGCGGATCGATGCCCTGCTGCCGCGCGGCCTCGTCCACCAGGCGCTCCATCAGGATGCAGGCCTCGGGCCGGCCGGCACCGCGGTAGATGCCCACCGCGGCCGCATGGCTCAGGCGGCCCTCGCCCTGCACCTGCCAACTGGGCAAGCGGTAGGGGCCGGGCAGGATGCGGCAGGTATTGCGCAGCGGCGCGGCGGCGCTGAAGGGCAGCCAATGGCCCAGCGCGAACTCCAGCTGCGCGTCCAGCGCCTGCATCCGGCCCTCGGCGTCCAGCCAGAGGCGGCCCTGCAGGCGAGAGGCGCGACCATGGGTGCCGGCGAGCAGGTCTTCGCCGCGCGTGGCCAGCCAGCGCAGTGGCCGCTGCAGGCGGCGCGCGGCCTCGGCCAGCAAGAGGTCTTCGGCGAACACCGAGGCCTTGCCGCCAAAGGCGCCGCCCACATCGGTGGCGATCACCTGCACCTGCTCGGGCGCGATGCCAAGCGCATGCGCCAGGTCTTCGCGCGCTCGGCTGGGCGTCTGGGTGGACAGCCAGGCCTGCAGGGTTTGCGTGGCCTCGTCCCAGCGCATCAAAGCCGCACGTGGCTCCAGCGGCGCGGCGGCCACACGCGGCAACTCGATCTGCGCGGCACTGCTGGCCTCCCCAGCAGGCAGGCTGCCCACGCGGGTCTCGCTGCGCAGCGCCACATTGCCGGGCACCTCGGCGTAGAGGTCGGCGCCGGCGCGATCGAAGTCCGCCACCGGGGGCAGGTCTTGATAGTCGACCCAGATCAGGTCGGCCGCGTCCTGGGCCTGCTGGCGCGTCTCGGCCAGCACCAGGGCCACCGGCGCACCCACGGCGAGCACGCGGTCCACGGGCATCAGGGCCGCCTGCGGCAGCTTCATGCCGGGCAGCAGGCCGTTCACGCGCGGCTGCCGCAGCCCCGCGAAGTCCGCCGGCCCCAGCACCGCCAGCACGCCGGGCTCGGCGCGTGCCGCATCCAGCTCCATGCCGAGGATGCTCGCATGGGCATGCGGGCTGCGCAGGAACACCGCATGGGCCAGGCCCGCCATCTGCGCTGTGGGCTGGTTGGCGACAAAACCGCCCTGCCCGCGCAGCAAGCGGGCGTCTTCACGGCGCAGCAGGTCGGGCTGCGGCTCGGTGTGGGGGTCTGTGTGGATCTCTGTGCTTGCCATGGGCGCCATTGGAGCCATGGCCACGAATGAATGCAAACGCAAAGAATTGATTGATTGTGCTGTTCTATTTCTAAATGAAGGATTGCATGCGGCATTTGCAGGGGAGTCACGACTTTCACGCAATGAATTCACAATTCGTATTGTGTATACATACAATCTTTTCCAAATACACAAGGAAGCATCATGCGCCGCTCGGTTTTCTCTGGCCTGGCCCTGGCAACTGCCCTGCTCACCATCAACGCGGCCCATGCACAAGCGCCCGCACCCGGCGCCAGCGTCAGCCTCTACGGCTTTCTGAAGGCCGACGTCGAGCAAGTCAGCGCGAGCGGCCTGCACGGGCCGCTGCGGCGCCTGTCCAACAACCTCTCGGTGCTGGGCTTCCGCGCCAGCGAAGACCTGGGCGCAGGCTGGAGCGCCTGGGCCCAGATCGAGACGAATGTGAAGGTCGATACCGGCGAGGGCCCCTGGGGCGGCCGCAACACCGGCGTGGGCCTGCGCGGGCCCTGGGGCGAGCTGCTGCTGGGGCAATGGGAGACGCCGCTGCGCTTTGTGTCGGTCTACGCCATCGACCCCTTCACCGCCGGCATCTTTGCCTCCAACAGCATCCTGGGCAATGGCTTTGCCACCGCTGCCAACGGCCTCGCGCCCGCCTCCTTCGATCGCCGCCAGCCCAATCTTGTGCAATACAGCAGCCCGATGCTGCAGGGCTTCAACGCACGCCTGGCCTACGCCATGCCCGAGGAGAAGACCGCCACGCTGGCGCCCGATCTGATCTCCGCGCTGCTCAGCTACAACGAGGGGCCGCTCTATCTCGCCTGGGGCCATGAGCGGCATCGTGACTACCTGGCCGCCGGCAGCCTCGACACCGCCCATCGTCTGGGCGCCGCCCTCACCCTGGGCAACACGCGCTTGCGCGCTACCTGGGAGCGCCTGCACTACGAACCCGCACCGGGCCGGGTGCTGAACCGCCATGCCTGGCAACTGGCGCTCACGCACGAGATGGGTACCGGCCAGTGGCGTGCCAGCCTGGTGCGCGGCCAGGCCGCCAGCGGCAACGCCAGCCAGGGCCTGGGCGGCATCGGCGCGCCAGGCACCGACTCGGGCGCGCGCCAGCTCTCACTGGGCTATGGCCACAGCCTCTCCAGGCGCAGCGAACTCTGGGCCGCCTGGACCTCGCTGCACAACGGCGCCACGGCCGCCTACAAGCTCTCCGCCAACCCGATCGACGGCCTCAAACCCGGCAGCAGCCAGCGCGGGCTGGGCCTGGGCCTCACCCACAAGTTCTGAACAGCACCACCATGCAGCTCACCGTCTCTCGCAAACTCTGGCTTGCCAGCCTGGCCGCCCTGAGCCTCATGATGGCCGCCGCCATGCTGAGCCAGCGCTCGGCAGCAAGGGCGATGCAAAACGCCATGGATGAAGTGGCCGTCTTCGAGGAGCGCATCGCCCTCTCCACCCGCTGGGCCGGCGCGCTGGAAGCGAATGTGCAGCGCGTCATCGCGATGGCCTTGAGCCAGGAGCCGCTGCTGACCCAGACCTTCGGCCGGGGCCGCAAGCAGGCCACCGGGCTGATCAACGAGTTGCAGGAGCGCATCGCCAAGGAAGCCGGCACGCCGCGCGAGCGCGAAGCGCTGGCGCGCATCGCCGATCGGCGCCAGCCGGTGGTGGCCTTGATGAAGCAGGTGGACGCCTTGAAGCAGCGCGGCGAATCCGCCGGCGCGCTGGTTGAAAAGGACTTGCTGCCTGCCGTGGCCAATTACCTCGCGGCGCTTGAACAGCTGGTGGAGGTGCAGAGCCAGTTGCGCGACGAGGCCAAGGCCGGCGCCCTGCTGGCCAGCGAACGCGCGCAATGCCTGGGACTGCTGATGATGGGCCTGGTGTACGCGTTCGCCCTCGCCGGGGTGGCGCTGCTGGTGCGCGCCATCAGCGCGCCGCTGCGCCAGGCGGTGCAGTTGGCCGAGCGCATCGCCGAGGGCGACCTCAGACAGCCACCAGCGCTCGGCGACCGCCAGGACGAATTCGGCCAGCTCATGCAGGCCATGGAGGCGATGGCGCGGCGCCTGCGTGCGCTGGTGGCCGAGGTGCTGAAGGGCGTGGACTCAGTGAGCACGGCCTCCAGCGAGATCGCCGAGGGCAACCAGGATCTGAGCATGCGCACCGAGCAGGCAGCGGCCAATTTGCAGCAGACCGCCAGCTCGATGGAGCAACTCACCGGCACGCTGCGGCAGTCCGCTGACACCGCGCGCCAGGCCAATCAGCTGGCCGCCGGCGCGGCCCAGGCGGCCGGCCGCGGCGGCCAGGTGGTGAACGAGGTGGTCGGCACCATGGCGCAGATCAGCCAGAGCTCGGCGCGCATGGCCGACATCATCGGCGTGATCGACGGCATTGCGTTCCAGACCAATATCCTCGCCCTCAATGCGGCGGTGGAAGCGGCGCGCGCCGGCGAGCAGGGCCGCGGCTTCGCGGTGGTGGCCGCCGAGGTGCGCAGCTTGGCGCAGCGTTCGGCCGCGGCCGCCAAGGAGATCAAGGGCCTGATACAGGCCAGCAGCAACACGGTGGCCTCGGGCGCCCAGCTGGTGGATCAGACCGGCAGCTCCATGCAGCACATCGTGGCCAGCGTGCACCAGGTGGCGGCCCTCCTCCATGAGATCGCCGTCGGCGCCAGCGAACAGGGTGAGGGCATTGCGCAGGTGAACCAGGCGGTGGCCCGGCTGGATCAGATGACCCAGCAGAACGCCGCGTTGGTGGAGCAATCCGCCGCCGCTGCAAGCTCGCTGCGCGACCAGGCCCGGCGCCTGCGCAGCGTGGTGGGCATATTCAAGCTCGACGCTTGAGCGCGGCCTTGGCCGCAGGCTTGGCGGGCAACTTGCCAGCCGTCTTCGGCGCGCTCTTGCTGCGCGCCTTCGGCGCGGCCGGCGCGTCCGCCGCGGTACGCGCTGCCGCGTCGCCACCCTGCTGCGCCTTCAGCAGGTCCAGCACATTGATGCTCAGCCGCGCGGTGTGGTTGCGCATGGCCTCGTAGGAGGCTTCGGCGTCCGAGGCCAGGATGGCGTTGAGGATGGCCTGGTGCTCGTCGTGCGAGACCGGCAGGCGCCGCTCCACATGGGTCTGCGCGGCGCGGAAGGGCGCCAGGCGCTCGCGCAGATTGCTCAGCATCGCCGCCAGGCTGCGGTTCTGCGCGCCAGCGCTGATGAGCTGGTGAAACTGGTGGTTCAGCTGCAGATAGCCGGCCTCGTCGCCGCGCGCCACGCAGTCCTCGCTCTGCTGCTGCACCATCTGCAGCTGCTTCTTCTGCACCGCGCTCATGCGCTCGGCGCTGATGCGGCAGCACAGCGCGTCCAGCTCGACCATCGCCTCCAGCATGTCGGAAAGATCGTCCAGCCCGATGCTGCGCACGATGCCGCCCTTGCGCGGCTGCAGATCGATCAGGCCGCGCGCATGTAGCTCGCGCAGCGCCTCGCGGATGGGCGTGCGCGAGACCTGAAAGCGCTCGGCCAGCACCAGCTCCTCCAGCTTCTGCCCGGGCGGCAGCTTGCCGCTGACGATGTCTTCGGTGAGGCTGCGGCAGATGCTGGCGGAAGCGTTACCCATGGGTGATCCAGGCAGGAAAGTGGCAGGTTGGGGCGATTCTAGCGATGGCGTGCACAACTGCATTGCGGTTCCGCCTCTTTGCATGCGCAATACTTTTCATGTATACATATGAATGTTTTTGGATTCATTGAATCCTGAGCCGATCCATCTACCTCTGGAGACCCCCATGGCTGGCAAGCTGCGTCACATCGCTATTTCCGTTCCCGATCCCTGGGCCGTCGCGCCCTTCTACGAGCAATCCTTCGGCATGACCAAGGTCGGCGAGACCGATTCCTCGCTGGCGCGTGGCGTCTACCTCAGCGATGGCGTGATGTGCCTGGCGCTGCTCAACTTCAAGAACGATGCCCATGCCGGGCCGCTGGGCCGCGCGCATGTCGGCCTGCACCACATCGGTTTCTGGGTGGACGACATCGCCGCCTCGCG
Source organism: Roseateles sp. FW301-B2 (assembly GCF_058788955.1). Lineage (NCBI taxonomy): Bacteria > Pseudomonadati > Pseudomonadota > Betaproteobacteria > Burkholderiales > Sphaerotilaceae > Roseateles > Roseateles sp. FW301-B2. The sequence continues at coordinate 26,911 of NZ_JBYTBE010000004.1, read as the reverse complement.
CCAGGACTGCGAGGCCGCCGGCGGCACCTACTTCCTCGGCGAGGTGCCGGTGAAGGGCAACAGCTTCTACGAGGTGAAGTACTTCGACCCCAACGGCGTGATGATAGACATGACCGACCGCGGCTGGGGCGGCGCCGCCAAGGACGTGGTGGGCGTGTCGGAGGCGCCGGCATTGCGCCACCCCGACCTCAAGGCCGCGCGCTGAAGCTCAGCCCGGCACCGGGTTGGGCAAGGCCCGCCCGGCGCAGAAGGCCTGCAGGTTCTCCAGCAGGCAGGCCAGCTGGGCACGCTGGGCTTCGGGCGAGCGGCCCGAGATATGCGGCGTGAGCAGCACCTGGTCCAGGCGGCGCAGTTCGGCCGGCACGGCGGGCTCGTCTTCCAGCACGTCCAGGCCCGCGCCGGCAATCTCGCCGGCCTGCAGCGCGGCGATCAGATCGCCGCTGTGCAGCACGCTGCCGCGCGCCACATTCACCACGAAGCCGCTCGGCCCCAGCGCGCGCAGAACCTCGCGATTCACCAGATGGCGTGTGGCCGGCCCGCCCGGGCAGGCCAGCACCAGATAGTCGCTGGCCGTGGCCAGGCTCAGCACCGAGGCGTGGTGTTGATAGGGCAGCTCGGGCCGGGGCTGGCGTGTGCAGTAGGCCACGCTCATCTCGAAGCCGAGCGCGCGGCGTGCGATTTGCTGGCCTATGTTGCCCATGCCCAGCAGGCCGAGCCGGCGCCGGTGCAAGGTCGGCCGCTCGGCGCGGCTGTGCTGCCACAGGCCCGCCTTGACCGCGCGGTCCAGCGGCGCCAGGCCGCGCGCCAGCGCCAGCATCAGGGCCAGCGCGTGGTCGGCCACGGTGGCGTTGTTGACGCCGGGCGCATGCGTGACGGCGATGCCCAGCTCGCGTGCCGCCGCCAGATCGATGGCTTCGAAGCCCGCACCGAAGGCACACACCAGGCCCAGGCCGGGCAGGGCCTGCATCTGCGCGCGGCTGAGCCCGGTCGTGCCATTGGTGAGCACCGCGCGCACGCCGCGCCGCGCCATGGCGGGCCAGTCCAGGCCCGCCGGGCCCTGCGGTTCGTAGCTGAGCTCGCAGTGCTCGCCCAGCACCTGCACAAGGGCGGGCTGCAGCGGGATCAGCGCCAGCAGCGATGGTCGGATTTCGTTCATGTCTTGGACCCGGTGGCAACAAACATCAAACACAGGGAATTACCCTGCATCACTTGTCATGTATACATAGCGATGTTATTGTATTCACATATTTCAGCGCGCTGCATCGGAACGACAAGCAAAGGACAACCCGTGATCTGGTACGCACTCGCCTCTTACGACAACGGCCACGGCCCCCGCCCCGCCCTGGTGCTGGACGACCAGCTCTATGACGCCGCCGCCGCGGCACGCGCCTGCGGCATGGAGCAGCAGCCGCAGTTGGCCGCCTTCCTGAACAGCACCCAGCTGGCGATCGCCGACTGGCCGCACAGCGCCGGCGCGATCGCCGCACTGGCCCGGCAAGTGCAGGAGCTGGCCGCCGCCGGCGCGCTGCATGCGCTGCCCGCTCAAAGCTACCGGCTGTGCACGCCCTACCGCCCGGGCCGCATCTTCGGCGCCGCCTCCAACTACGTGGAGCACGCCAAGGAGATGGGCACCAAGCTGGCGCCGCGCACCGAGAGCGCCCCCTATGTCTTCATGAAGGCCGACACCAGCGTGCTGGCCACCGAGGAGGATGTGGTCAAACCCGCCCACACCGCCAAGCTGGACTGGGAGGTCGAGCTGGGCGTGGTGATCGGCCGTGAATGCCGCAACGTCGGTGTCGAAGAGGCCTATGAGGTGATCGCCGGCTACACCGTGTTCAACGACATCAGTGCGCGCGACCTGAACCGCCGCAGCGATTACCCCTTCACGCACGACTGGTTCCGCGGCAAGAGCTTTGACACCTTCGGCCCCATGGGCCCCTGGGTGGTGCCGCGCGACTGCATTGCCGCGCCGCAGAATCTGCGCATGCGCCTCACCGTCAACGACGAGACCATGCAGGACGACACGACCGAGGGCATGATCTTCAATATCGCCGAGCAGATCGCCTACCTCTCCAGCATGCTCACCCTCAAGCCCGGCGATCTGATCGCCACCGGCACGCCCACCGGCGTGGGCATGGCGCGTGGACGCTTTCTCCAGCCCGGTGATGTGATGATGGCCAGCATCGAGCAGATCGGCAGCATCCGCAACCGCGTGGTCGCGGGCTGATCCACACCCAACACGTCCGAGGAAGCCCCATGTCCATACGCCGCCAACTCTGGGCTCTTGCCATCGCCACGCTGAGCTGCAGCGCCGCCCAGGCCCTGGACAAGGTGAAATTCAACCTCGCCTGGCTGCCCCAGGGCAGCACCGGCGGGGTGCTGGTAGCGGCAGCCAAGGGCTTTTATGCCGAGGCCGGGCTGGAGGTGCAGACGCAGCGTGGCTACGGCGGCCAGCGCACCGTCAACGAGATCGACCAGGGCCTGTTCGAGTTCGGCTACGGCGATCCGATCAGCGTGATGCTCAACCGTGCGAATGGCGGCAAGACGGTGATGGTGGGCGCCATCAACACGCAATGGCCCGGCGCGCTCTGCTATATGCCGAGCAAGCTGGGTAAGGCACCGAAGCTGGCGGAACTCAAGGGCATGAGCGTGGGCGGCGGCGCGGCCTCGCCGCTGCAGAACCTGGTGCCCGCCTGGCTGCAGGCCAACGGCCTGCCAGCCAACCATCTCAAGCTGCTGCGCCTGGACCCGGCCGTCATCAACCCCAGCTTCCTCGAGGGCAAGGTGGACCTGGCCGAATGCTGGGAAGGCGCCAACAAGCCCCTGCTGGAGGCCCTGGTGCAGCGCGAGGGCAAGCAGCTCGCCGCCCTGCGCTACCGCGACTACAACCTCAACATCTACGGCAACGGCATCGTCGCCAGCGAGGCCCTGGTGCAGGCCAGGCCCGAACTGGTGAAGCGCTTCGTCACCGCCACCTACCGCGGCTACGACTACATGCGCAAGAACCCGGATGAGGCTGCGGACCTCATCGTCGCCAGCAACAAGCTGCTGAGCAAACCCATCCTGATGCAGCAGATCAAGGAAACGCTGGACATCATCAGCGACCCCGGTGCCGACAACAAAAAGCTTGGCTACATCCGCGCCGACCGCATGCACGCCACCATCGAATTCGCCAAGAAGGCCTTCAAGGTCACCGCCGATGTGCGCGGCGGCGAGGTCTACACCAACCGTTTCATCGTCGACTGAGACGCCCCACCATGACTACACCCGGCAAGATCAAACCCCGCAAGCTCGGCCATCTGGTGCTGATGGTGCGCGACATCCACAAGTCCGTGCACTTCTACACCGAGATCCTGGGCCTGGAAGTGTCTGACTGGATCAGCGACCAGATGGTGTTCCTGCGCGCCGGCAGCGATCATCACGACCTGGCCCTGGCCCAGATCCCCGCCGACTCGCCCGAGCGCGAGGAACTGCCGCGTTATGGCCGCCCCGGCCTGGAGCATTTCTCCTACCTGGTGGACGACCTGGCCGAGATGGAGCGCGCGGTGCAGCTGCTGCAAGCCCATGGCGTGGAGATCGTGCGCGGCATTGGCAAGCATGGCCCGGGCGAGAACCTCTTCCTGGTCTTCAAGGACCCGGATGGCAACAACGTCGAGCTCTACTGCGAGATGACCCAGATCACTCCGGCGCAGCCCTACGAGGCCAAGGTCTGGGAGCGCAATATCGACTCCTTCGACCAATGGCGTTTTGCCCGCTTCGTGGTGCCTCCGCTGGCCGCCGTGGTGGCCGCCAAGCAGGGCAAGCCCAAGGACGAGGCCTGAGATGAGACGCGCGCTGGAATCGCTGATCTTCTGGGGCCTGCTGGCCGCGCTGTGGGAATACGGCGTGGGCGCTTTAGGCATACGCCGCTACCTGCTGCCGCCGCTGTCGGCGGTGCTGGCGGCGGGCTGGGAGGCGCGCGAGATGCTGCTGAGTGAGACCTGGGTCACCACCACCGAGGTGCTGATGGGCTTTGGCCTGGCGGTGGTGGGCGGCATCCTCTTCGGGGTGTTGATACACCTGAGCCCGTTGGCGCGCCGCACGCTCTACCCGCTCATCACCGCGCTGCAGAGCATGCCCAAGATCGCGCTGGCGCCGCTGATGATCGTGTGGTTCGGCTACGGCCTGGGCTCCAAGGTGGCGGCCACCTTTCTGTTCGCCTTCTTCCCCGTGGTGGTGGCCACCCTGGGCGGCATGCAGAACGTACCCATCAACCTGGACGAACACTTCCATGCCCTGGGCGCCTCGCGCTGGGACCGCTTCTGGCGCCTGCAGATGCCCTCGGCCCTGCCCGCCTTCGTGGACGGCATCAAGATCGCCATGCCGCTGGCGGTGATCGGCGCCATCGTGGGCGAGTTCATCGGCGCCGAGCAGGGCCTGGGCCATCTGATGACGCTGGCCACCGCGAACGCGCAGACCGATCTGATGTTCGCCGCCATCCTGGTGATCACCGCCCTGGCCGTGTTCCTCTATGCCCTGGTCGAACGCCTTGCGCGTGCGGTCTGGTGGCGCGGCATTTCCTACTGAAGAAACCATTCATGTCCCAGCATCCGTCCAAGCCGGTGATCGAAGTTCGCCAGGTGCTCAAGACCTTTGCCGGCAAGCGCGAGGTGAAGGCACTGGAAGCGGTGGACCTTGCCATCGGCGCCCATGAGTTCGTCTCCATCCTCGGCCCCAGCGGCTGTGGCAAGAGCACGCTGCTGCGCATCGTCGCCGGGCTCACGCCCTACCAGGGCGGCGAGGTGAGTGTGAACGGCCGCGCGGTGATGGGCCCCAGCCCCGAGATCGGCGTGGTGTTCCAGAGCAGCAATATGCTGCCCTGGCTGACGGTGCGCGAGAACATGGCCCTGGGTGCCAGGCTGCGCAAGCTGCCCGAATCCGTCTGGGCACCCAAGCTCGAGCAGCTGATGGGCATGCTGGGGCTGAAGGGCTTCGAGCAGCATCACCCGCACCAGCTCTCGGGCGGCATGCGCCAGCGCGCGGCGATCGGCCAGATCCTGGCGCTGGACCCGCAGATCCTCTTGATGGACGAGCCCTTTGGCGCCCTCGACGCGCTGACGCGCGACCGCCTCAATGTGGAGCTGCTGCGCATCTGGCAGGAGCAGCGCCAGACCGTGCTGCTGGTGACCCATTCGATCGCCGAGGCGGTGTTCCTCTCGGACCGCGTGCTGGTGATGTCGGGCCGCCCCGGGCGCGTGGTGCAGGAGATCACGATCGACCTGCCACGCCCGCGCCGGCCCGAATCCATCAAGGAGAACCCGCGCTATGGCGAGTACATCGCCGAGCTGTCATCGCTGATGGGGGTGTTCAAGGATGAACACTGAGGCTGAGCTGCGCGCCCTGCTGCGCGAGATCGGCCCGCGCTGGGCCGAGGACATCAACACCCACCGCGACCAGGTGCTGCGCGCCTACACCCCGCTGCTGGCCGCGCACCCGCTGCCCGGCCTGCAGATCGAGCGCGCCATCCCCTACGGCGCCCATGCGCGCCAGGTGCTGGATGTCTACCTGCCACCCGGCACTGCTGCGGCAGCGCCCAGGCCTATCGCCGTGTTCGTGCATGGCGGCGCCTTTGTGCGCGGGCAGATGAATGCCAACGAGCAGGTCTACGGCAATGTGCTGCGCTTCTTCGCCCGCCACGGCTTCGTGGGCGTGAACGTGGAGTACCGGCTCGCGCCCGAGGCGCCCTTCCCCGGCGGCGCCGAGGACGTGGCCGCGGCGCTGCGCCATGTCCAGGCCCATGCCGCCGGCTGGGGCGGCGACGCCACGCGCATCCTGCTGATCGGCCATTCGGCCGGCGGCGCCCATGTGGCCTCGCTGCTGTGCGACCCACGCCTGCAGGCCCAGCGTCCGGCCGTGGCGGCGGCAGTATTGATCAGCGCCCGGCTGCGTGCCGATCTGCGCGCCGACAACCCCAATGCCGGCGGCGTGCGCGCCTACTTCGGCGAAGACACCGCGCGGCTGGACGCCGATTCACCGGTGCAGCATGCGCAGCACCTCAACGTGCCCACCCTGCTGGCCGTGGCCGAGCATGAGAACCCCTGGCTGGACGTGTACGCCGCCGAGTTCTGCCACCGCGTGGGCCAGGCGCAGGGGCGCATCCCGCGCCTGATCTGCGTGCCCGAGCACAACCACACCTCCATCGTTGCCCACCTCGACAGCGGCCATAGCGGGGACAGCGACACGGTGTTTGGCGAGCAGCTGCTGGCCTTTGCCCAGTTGCTGCGTCCGCCCATTCCTTCCTAGCGCAGTCATCGCGCCGAGGCCACCGGCCTCCATCCCATCATCACTTTCAGGAGTCACCCATGGTCACCACCGGACTGACCGGGGCGTTTGCGCCCGTCGTCACCCCCTTCGCCGCCGATGGCAGCCCCGACGTGCAGCGCTTCATCGCCCATGCGCGCTGGCTCGTGCAGCAAGGCGCCGGGCTCGCGCCCTTTGGCACCAACAGCGAGGCCAACTCGCTCACCCTGGACGAGCGCCGCCATCTGCTCGAGGCGCTGCTGGAAGCCGGCATCCCCGCCGCAAAGCTGCTGCCTGGCACCGGCGCCTGCTCGGCCGGCGAGGCCGCGCAATTGAGCCGCCATGCGGTGCAAGCCGGTTGTGCCGGTGTGCTGATGCTGCCGCCCTTCTTCTACAAGGGCCTCAGCGACGAAGGCCTGTACGCCTGGTATGCCGAGGTGATTGCGCGCATCGCCGATCCGCGGCTCAAGCTCTACCTGTATCACATCCCGGCGCTGAGCGGCGTGCCCATCAGCCATGCCGTGATCGAGCGCCTGCTGCGCGACTTCCCTGGCACCGTGGTGGGCATCAAGGACAGCTCGGGCGATTGGGACAACCTCGCCGCCATGCTGGCGCGCTTCCCGACGCTGGAGATCTTCCCTGCCTCGGAGAGCTTTATCTCGCGCACCCGGCCGCTGGGCGCGCGCGGCTGCATCTCGGCCACCGTCAACATCAACCCCGGCCGCATCAGCCGACTGGTGAGCGAGTGGAACAGCGAACAGGGCCCGGCCCTGCAGGCCGAGGTGGACCAGCTGCGCCAGATCGTGCAGGCCTATCCCATGATTGCCGCGCTCAAGGAGGTGCTGGCCACCGAGCTGCACGACGCGCAATGGCGCCGCGTGCGAGCGCCGCTGACGGCACTCAGCGCCAGCCAGTCCGTGGCCCTGCACGCCGCGCTGCAAGCCATCGATTTCCAACTGGCATGACGGCGCAGGCGCTTGCCCCGCTGGGGGCTTATCCCATGCTGCGGCGCCGCGGTGCCTGGGTGTTCGTCTCGGGCATGAGCGCGCGCCAGGCCGATGGCAGCTGCGCGGGCATGACAAGGCTGGCCGGCGGCGAGCTGCAGATCGATGTGGCCGAGCAGACCCGCGTGGTGCTCGCCAAGATCCGCGCCGCGCTGCAAAGCCAGGGCGGCGAGCTGGGCGACTGCGTCAGCCTGAGCTGCTACCTCACCGACATGCGCGACTTCGCCGCCTACAACCGCGCCTACGCCGAGTTCTTCGACGCCGAGACCGGCCCGGCGCGCACCACCGTCGCGGTGCACCAGCTGCCCCATCCGCAGATGCGCATCGAGATCACGGCCACCGCCTGCCTCGGGGAGCCACGATGAGCCGCCCGCCTCGACTTGACGACAGCGCCTTCGACCAGCTGCTGCGCCGCGCGCGCAGCCAGAACCGCTGGCTGGACCGGCCGGTGGCACCCGAGCTGCTGCGTGAACTCTACGAGCTCATGAAGATGGGCCCCACCAGCATGAACTGCGCGCCGGCCCGGCTGATCTTCGTGTGCAGCGCGGCGGCGCGCGCGCGCCTGCTGCCGCTGGTCTCGCCCGGCAATGCGGAGAAGGTGCGCAGCGCGCCGGTCACGGTGCTGATCGGCACCGCACGGCGCTTCCAGGAGCGCCTGCCCCAGCTGTTTCCACACCGGCCCGAGGCGCGTCGTCAATTCGACGACAACGCCGCACTGGCGGAGAGCACGGCGCTGCGCAACGCCACGCTGCAGGGCGCCTACCTGATGCTGGCCGCGCGCGGTCTGGGGCTGGACGTTGGGCCGCTCTCGGGCTTCGATGCGCCGGCCGTGACGGCCGAGTTCTTCACCCCGGAACCGACCTTTGCCGGCGAGGCGGTGGAAGCCAACTTCCTCTGCAACCTCGGCTATGGCGACCCGGCAGGCTTGTTCGAACGCCTGCCGCGCCTGCGTTTCGAGCAAGCCTGCAAGCTGCTGTGATGGGGATGGAGTTGATCGCCTACATCGGCCTGGGTGCCGCCACCGGGGTGCTGGCCGGCCTGCTGGGCGTGGGCGGCGGCATCGTGATCGTGCCTCTGCTGGTGCTGATGTTCGGCACCCTGCCCTGGGGGCCGGCGCAAGCGCCGCATATCGCCCATCTGGCCCTGGGCACCTCGCTGGCCAGCATCGTGTTTACCTCGCTCGCCAGCGTGCGTGCCCACCACCGCCGCGGCGCGGTGGACTGGGGGCTGGTGAAGCGCCTCAGCCCCGGCCTGGTGTTGGGCACCCTGGCCGGCAAGGCCTTGGCAGCGGCGCTTTCCACACCGGCATTGAAGGCCTTGTTCGTCTGCTTCGCCTGGATCGTGGGCGTGCAGATGCTCCTGAACCTGCGCCCCGCCGCAGCGCGGCCGCTGCCCCGACCGGCCGGCCTGCATCTGGCCGGCGCCGGCATCGGTGTGTTCTCCAGCCTGGTGGGCATCGGCGGCGGCTCGGTGTCGGTGCCCTTCATGAGCTGGTGCAGCGTGCCCCTGCACCGCGCCATCGCCACCTCGGCGGCGCTGGGTTTCCCGATCGCGCTGGCCGGCAGCCTGGGCTTCATCGCCAATGGCCTGCAGGCCGAGGCACGGGGTCAGGTCTTGCCTGCGCTGTGCCTGGGCTATGTCTATCTGCCGGCGCTGGCCGGCATCGCCCTGGGCTCGGTGCTCACCGCGCCGCTGGGCGCTCGGCTGGCACATGCACTGCCGGTCGCACGGCTCAAGCAGCTGTTTGCGCTGCTGCTGCTGGTGCTGGGCACGCGCATGGCCTGGGGCCTGATCAAGCCTTGGCTGTGGGCATAGCCGGTATCGGCAGCCCGTCCAGGCCCTTCACCTCCTGCATGGAAAAGCTGGTGCGCACCATCTTCACCCCCGGCAAGCGGCGCAGCTTCTGCTGCATCAGCGCGGAGTACCCGTCCAGGTCCTGGGCCACCACCACGAGTACGAAGTCCTCCGGGCCGGAGACGCCATGACACATCACCACCTCGGGGATGTCGCGCACCGCACGCTCGAAGTCCAGCGAATGGTCTTCGTCCTGGCTGTCGATGCTGATGGTCACAAAGGCCATCACGCCATAGCCCAGCGCGCGGCGGTCCAGCCGGGCCTGGTAGCCGGTGATCAGCCCGGCCTCTTCCAGGCGCTTGATGCGCCGCCAGCAGGGCGATTGGGACATGCCCGTGAGCTGTGCCAGCTCGCCCGTGGTCAGGCGCGCGTCCTTTTGCAGCGCGTCCAGCAACACCCGGTCGGTTGCGTCGATCTCAACCTGCATTTGAATTTCTCCGAATTGACTGTTTCAGGAAACTTTAACCCCAAACAACAGCATGTAGGGTTATCGATTGGTCACATTCGTATTTTGCTGCATAGACTGGCCTTCATGTATACATGTGCAGTCAAACAAATACAGGCTTCCCGACCATGAGTTCCCACCACCCCACCGAATCCCAAGCCCTGGCCCAGGCCGATTTGCTGAGCCGCGAGCACTGCCTACAGCTGGACGCCCAGGACCCGCTGGCCGCCTGCCGCGAGCGCTTCACGCTGCCGGCCGGCGTGATCTACCTGGACGGCAACTCGCTGGGCGCCATGCCTGCGGCCGTGCCGGCGCGCATGCAGCAGGCGATTGAGCAGGAATGGGCCGTGGGCCTGATCCGCTCCTGGAACGATGCCGACTGGTACCCGGCGCCGCAGCGCGTGGGCGCCCGCATCGCCGAACTGATCGGCGCCGCCGGCAGCGAGGTGATCGTGGCGGATTCCACCTCGGTGAATCTCTTCAAACTGCTGGTGGCGGCACTGCGCATGCGGCCGGGCCGCCAGACCATCCTGGGCGAGAACGGCAACTTCCCCACCGACGCCTACGTGGCCGCCGGTGTGGCCGAACTCACCGGCGTGCAACACCGCGCCGTGGCGCCCGACGAGGTGCTGGCAGCGCTGAACGAGGACGTGGCCGTGCTCACCCTCACCCATGTGAACTACAAGAGCGGCCAGGTCTACGACATGGCGGCCATCACGCGCCGTGCGCACGAGGTGGGCGCCCTGGTGATCTGGGACCTGGCCCACACCGCCGGCGCCATGCCTTGCGAGCTGAACGCCTGCGAAGCCGACTTCGCGGTGGGCTGCGGCTACAAATACCTGAACGGCGGCCCGGGCGCGCCCTCCTTCGCCTTCGTGGCCACGCGCCACCAGGACGCGCTGCGCCAGCCCATCACCGGCTGGCATGGCCACGCCACGCCTTTTGCCTTCGGCCAGAGCTACACGCCCGCCCCCGGCATCGACCGCATGCTGGTGGGCACCGCGCCGCAGATGGGCCTCTTCTCGCTGGAGGCGGCGCTCAGCGCCTTCGACGGCGTGGACCTGCAGCAGCTGCGCGCCAAGAGCCTCTCGCTCACCAGCCTCTTCATCGCCCTGGTGGACCAGCAGCTGAGCGGCCACGGCTTCGGCCTGGCCACGCCGCGCGAACCCGCCCTGCGTGGCAGCCAGGTCTCGCTCACGCACGAGCAGGGCTACGCCATCGTGCAGGCCCTGATCGCGCGCGGCGTGATCGGCGACTTCCGCGCCCCCGACATCCTGCGCTTCGGCTTTGCCGCGCTCTACCTCAGCCATGCCGATGTCTGGGACGCTGTGGCCACGCTCAAGGACGTGATGGACCAGCGCAGCTGGGCCACGCCCGAGTTCATGGCCAAGAAGGCCGTGACCTGAGCATCCCGGATCGAGTTTCTTCCCTCCCCTCCACTCCGCTCCCCCGGAATCCACCCCACCCCGCCATCCCGAGGAGATTTCCGTGCAAACCAAACTGTCCATCAGCCTGCTTGCCGCTGCAGCAGCCATGGCCGCCGGCCCCGTCCAGGCCCAGGTCACCATTTCAGGCTATGTCGACGCCGCCATCGAGCGCATCAGCTCGGGCGGCAAGACGCTCAACCGCCTCACCTCCGGTGGCCTCACCACCTCGCGCCTGGAGTTCACCGCCAAGGAAGACCTGGGCGGCGGCCTCTCGGCCAAGGCGCGCCACGAGATGATCTTCAAGTCCGACACCGGCGCGATGGACACCAACTCGCGCGAGACCTATGTGCAGCTGGCCCACAAGGACTGGGGCGACATCAACCTCGGCCGCCTGAACCTCTCGTCCTACCATCTCTACGGTTATGCCGACCCGAGCTTCGGCTCTGGCTACAGCCCGGTGAACAACATGATGGTGTTCTACGCGCCCTGGCGCGAGTCGAATGCCATCTCCGTCAACTCGGCCCGCATCAACGGCTTCCAGTTCCGCGCCACGCTGACCGCCGGCAAGGAGGAAAGCGACAACAAGAAGAACGGCCGCGTGCTGAGCCTGGCCGCCGCCTACTCGGACGGCCCGCTCTATATCGGCATCGCCACCGACACGCAGGACAAGACCAATATCTGGGACAAGACGAAGAGCCGCAACGAGCGCTCGCGCGACAGCTATCTGGCGGCCATCTACCGCATCGGTGGCGTGGAGCTGACCGGCATCCTGCACGACTACCGCGGCTACTACGCCTACCCGCCCTATGTGGACTTCGACACCCATGGCCGCAGCGTTCAGCTGGGCACCCGCATCGACCTGGGCAATGGCGTGCGCCTGTTCGGCAGCGTGGTGCGCCGCGATGACGCCACCGGTGCGCTGGCCGATGCCACCGGCGTCGCGGTGGGCGCGCTCTACAACTTCTCCAAGCGCACCACCGTCTATGCCACCTACGGCACGGTGCGCAACGGCAGCCCCGGCAGCGCCGGCGCCGAATACCCGATCGACTGGGGTCTGAGCCCCAAGGCCGGCGAGAACCCGTCGGGCCTGCAGATCGGCCTGCGCCACGCCTTCTGAGTCAACGCCTCCACCACATCAGGACAGCACCATGAACCGTTCCCTGCTCAGCAGCCTGCTGCTCGCCGTCCTGGCGAGCAGCGCCACGGCCCAGACCATCGTGCCCGGCCCCGTCGGCCAGGCCCCCATCCCGGTCAAGGAAGACCTCAGCGAACCCAAGCGCGTGCCCGGCGAGCCGGCGCATGTCAGCGAGCCCGACTACGGCATGGACGCCAAGACCGGCAAGTTCAAGCACCCCGCCGAAGTGCCGGCCATTCCCGGCACCCGCCCCTTCAAGGGCAGCCTGGACTACCTGGACCAGAACACCTACCTGCACAACACCAAGGTCGAGGCCTACCAGGCCGAGATGCTGATCAGCCCCTACCACTCGTGGCAGACCACGCTGGACCTGGACGGCCGGCGCTACATGATTCACCACGAGAAGAACGTCTACAAGGTCTACGACATCACCGATCCGCGCGAGATCAAGGTGATCGCCTCGAAGAACTGGGGCTGGAGCAATGAGTTCGGCCCGCTGACCATCCAGTGGAACGCCAAGCTGCAGAAGAACGTAGCGGTGCAGTGCTATGAGGTCACCCGCTTCGGCATCCTGAAGAACAAGTACCTGCCCGAAGAGGCGGAGAACGTGGCCAAGATCCGCAACCAAAAGATCTTCCGCGGCTTCCGCGTCTTCGAGGTGAACAACCCCGATCCGGCGCAGTGGAAGAAGATCTCCGAACTGCCGCTGGACCCCTACAGCCCGCCCGACAAATTCCCGCAGCAGGGCTCGGGCTGCGGCGAGGTGCCGGTGTACTGGGGCGGCAAATACCTGTTCGTCTCGGGCGCGCCGGACGACACCTTTGCCAACCAGGAATACGCCAACTTCCTCTACAACGAGGCGCAGATGGCCTTCGACCTGAGCGACCCCTACCACCCCAAGCGCCTGGCCACCTGGTGGGTGCCCGGCGCCCGCCTGGGCGAGGAGGAGGAATACCGCAAGAACCCGCGCGTCGGCAAGAAGACCGCCTGGATGGGCGCGCGCATGCCGCTCAACATCCCGCGCGATCCCGAGAAGGGCGGCAAGTATGGCTACGCGGCAATGGGCGGCATGGGCTTCCACGTGCTCGACGTTTCCGACCCGGCGCGCATGAAACCGGTGGGCAAGCTCGACATGCCGGTCAGCCAAGCCGGTACCGAGGGCGACAACATCGACATCAGCAAGGTGGAGAAGAGCGGCGTCGTCTACTACAGCGGCTACCCGCTCAACGACGACTGCTACGAGCCCTACAAGGAGATCTACTCGATCGACGTGAAGGACCCAGCCAACCCGAAGATCCTCAACACCCTGCCCCGCCCCACCCCGCCCAAGGGCGCGCCCATCACCGACTACTGCCAGCGCCGCGGCAGCTTCGGCCCGAAGCGCAGCGGCTACTGGCACCAGCCTGGCACGCCCAGCGACAAGTATCTGGTCTACGCCTTCTACAACGCCGGCGCCCAGATCTATGACGTGAGCAACCCGGCCGAACCCAAGATCGCCGGCTACTTCGTGCCCAAGACGGTGGACCCCAAGGTCAACCTCAGCTTCGGTGACCAGACCCACGGCGTCTTCATCGAGTGGGACCGCAACCTGATCTGGGTCTTCACCAACCACGGTGCCTACGCGGTCTCGACCCCGCTGCTGGGTGCCCCCAAGTTCGACCTCAAGCGCTGAGCGCAATCCCCGAAAGGAAACCCATGAAAAACGCTCTCTCCCCTACCCTCCTGGCCGGCCTGCTGGCCAGCCTGCTGGCCGCCCCCGCCTTTGCCCAGGACGTGGTGCGCATCGGCCACGTCGGCCCCACCAGCGGCGCCATCGCCCACCTGGGCAAGGACAACGAACTCGGCGCCCGCCTGGCCGTGGATGAACTCAACGCCAAGGGTGTGGTGATCGCCGGCAAGAAGGTCAAGCTCGAATTGCTGGGCGAAGACGATGCCGGCGACCCCAAGCAAGGCACGCAAGCCGCGCAGAAGCTGGTGGACTCCAAGGTCAACGGCGTGGTCGGCCACCTGAACTCGGGTACCTCCATCCCCGCGTCCAAGGTCTATGCCGACGCCGGCGTGCCGCAGATCTCGCCCTCCTCCACCAACCCCAAGTTCACCCGCAACGGCTACAAGACCACCTTCCGCGTGGTAGCCGATGACGTGCATCTGGGCGGCACGCTGGGGCGTTATGCCGCCAAGGACCTGAAGGGCCAGGCCATCGCCGTGATCGACGACCGCACCGCCTACGGCCAGGGCGTGGCGGATGAATTCGAGAAAGGCGTGAAGGGCGCCGGCGGCAAGATCGTCGGCCGCGAATTCACCAACGACAAGGCCACGGACTTCACCGCCATCCTGACCACCTTGAAGGCCAAGAAGCCCGACGTGATCTTCTTCGGCGGCATGGACGCCGTGGCCGGCCCCATCCTGCGCCAGATGAAGCAGCTGGGCATGAACGCCAAGCTGGTGGGCGGCGACGGCATCTGCACCGCCGAACTGCCCAAGCTGGCCGCCGGCACGATGGGCGACAGCCAGGTCTTCTGCGCCGAAGCCGGCGGTGTGGACGCCGGACAGAAGCAGGCGATGGAAGACTTCCGCGCCCGCTTCAAAGCCGCCACCAAGCTGGAGGTGCAGGTCTATGCGCCCTATTCGTACGACGCGGTGGGCGTGTTGGTCGCCGCCATGGTCAAGGCCGGCTCCGCCGACCCTGCCAAGTACCTGCCGGTGCTGGCCAAGACCGAGAACTACAAGGGCGTGACCGGCAATATCAGCTTCGATGCCAAAGGCGACATCAAGAACGGCGCGCTGACCCTCTACACCTACAAGGCAGGCAACCGCGAATCGCTGGCGGTGATCCGCTGAGCATGCCGGCCGGCGGCAGCGCTGCCGGCCTTTCCGGGTCCCGGGCCCGACCCGGCCTGCATGGGGAGAGCGTGCAGGCCGTGGTCGGTGCCTTGGGGCCTTTTTTCTCGCCGCCCAATGAAGGGCAGCGGTGACAATCCGCCCATGGCACAAGGCAAGCGAATTTCGGCGGAGATCGGCGGCGACGCGCTCCAGACCATCAAGGACATCGGGGCGGCCGCCAAGCAGGCGCGCCTGCGCGCGGGCGAGGGTCAGGCCGTGGCGGCGGCGCGGCTGGGCGTGCATGTGCAGACCATCGCCCGCATCGAGTCCGGCGAACCCGGGGTCGCGATCGGCCATGTGGTGGGACTGCTGGCGCTCTACGGCATCTCCGCTGCGCTGATAATCGCCGCCCCCTCAGGGGAATTTCTTCCCTGAGGTAGCCAATGGAACTCTGATGAATAAAAGTGAACTGATCGAAAGCATCGCCACCAAGAGTGGCGTCACCCGCGCGGCCGCCGCCACCATGCTGGACGCCGCCCTGGGCACGATCACCGAAGCCCTGGTCGCTGGCGACGCGGTTGCCATCCTCGGCTTCGGCAATTTCAAGGTCAGCGCCCGCGCTGCCCGCACCGGCAAGAACCCCGCCACCGGCGAAGCGCTGGAGATCCCGGCCTCGAACGTCCCCAAGTTCACGCCCGGCAAGGCACTCAAGGACGCGGTGAACAGCAAGTAACAAGCAGCGCCTTCGCCGCCTCGATGCGCAGCGCCAGCGCCACGCTCTCGTCGTTCATGACCGCGAGCAGAAAACGCCTGGCCTGCTGCATCGGGGCGTCCGTAGCCGCATCGCCAGGCACTGGCACCGCCACCGACATCACCGCGGCCGGCACGCCGCCCAGCCGCTCCAGCGCCACGCCCAGATCGGCGCTCTGGATGCTTTCAAGCCGCATCAGCAGATCCGCCTGGCCCTCCATGCCGGGCGCGGTGTCTAGCCAGGGTTCCTCGGCAAACACCGGCGCCAGGTCCGGGGCCACAAAGGCCGACCAGCGCTCGGGCGTCAGCTGCTGCGGCGGCAGCGTCAGCGCGTCCGCTCGGTCGGCTTCGGCGCGGGCCGGCAGACAAGCCAGCCGCCCGGCGGCCAGATCCCCCAGATAGCGCAGGCGCAAGGCCTCGAGAAACGCCGCGGCCCGCGATGCCGGCAGCGGCTGCGCAAACGAGAACCAGAGCTGGTAGCCATTGCGCCCGGACACCGCGATGGCGGGGGCCGGCAGACCCAGATCGGCCTGCACGCCACGCCACAGCTGGCCCATCGCCTGCCAGTCGGCCGGAGCGGAGAGTTCCAGCGCCGCGGCGCGCAGGCCGCCGTTCGCATTCGCGTCGGCATCGCTGGGCGGGGTCTGCGAAAAACCATAGAGGCGCTGCAGTTCGGCCTGAAGTCTTGTCATGGGCATAGCAAGTCGGGATGGGGCGCGCAAACGAGCGGCCCAGAAACGGCGATGCCCGGCCGTCTGAAGCCGGGCATGCCGTGATGCTATTCGTTTTGCATCATCACATCACATGGGGGTGATGTCTGTCGGCAACTGCGTGCCGATGGTGGGGGAGGTCTTTAGGAACGGCTTCTCGATCGGTCTACCCTCCTTCCAGCGTGCTTGGAATGACGCGTCTGTCGCAGTGGCGGGCCACGATCCGGCCCCCTCTGCAGCCCTAGTAAGCGCCTTTCCGGCCGCTGCGTCAAGGCCCATGGCGCGGTGCGCGCGCGGTCATTTGCGCTGGATCAGCCTTGCTAGCCTCGCCTGCCACCCAGCAGCAGCAAGGCGCCGCCGGCCGCGATGGCCGCCACGCCCAGCCACACCGGCACATTGACGGTCTGCTTTTCCTTCACGGACAACTCGATCGGCCCCAGCTTCACGTCGTGGGTCTCCTTGGTATAGCTGAAGCTGCCATACAGCAGCCCCAGCACGCCCGCGATCAACAGCGCGATACCAGCGATCTTCCAGGTGTTCATGACGGCTCCCTTGCAGGTTTCAGATGCGCCGGCCCTGCACCACGCGGACGATGAGCACCACCACCGCCACGACCAGCAACAGGTGGATCATGCCACCCATGGTGTAGGAGCTGACCAGGCCCAGCAGCCACAGCACCACCAGAATGACGATCAGTGATTCAAGCATGTCGTTCTCCTCGAATTGGGATCCTGCCCCACCACCCAGGTGTGGCAGCCAGCCAAGCCCAATCTACGCATGCGGGCCGCGCTTTTCCGTGCGCTATCGAACACAGCGGCCGGCCCCGGCCCGCAGCTGATGGGCGCCAACACCCTGCTGGGCAACGACGTCTACAACAAGGACGACGAGGACCTGGGCCAGCGGCATCCACAAGTTCTACGGCACGCCGTACAGCGCCGACTGACGCGCCGGTTCAGCGCGGCAGCAGATGCCGCGCAAAGAAGTCCACGATGCGCCGATCGACCTCGGCCATCTCGGCGCGATCGAAACCGGGCGGATCGTTGAGCAGCTCGCCCAACAGCCCATCCAGGCCGGCCGGCAGCGGCGACAGCAGGGCGCCGTGCCCGGCCTGCGGCAGCTCGGCCAGGCGCTCGCAGGCCTCGCAGGCGGCGAGCACGCGCTCGCTGTGGAAGCGCGGAATCAACCAGCGATCCTGGCCGGCCGTGATGAGCGCCAGCGGCGCGCGCGGATGGGCCAGCGATGCCATGTCGAAGTCGGCGGCGGCCGGCACGCCCGCCACCACCGCGGCCACGCGCGGGTCCTCATGGCTGCGCGGGCGCTCATCGTCGAAGCGCAGCCCTATCACCAGCAGCGCCAGCGCCTTCTTGAGGCCGTCCAGGAAGTTGCCGCGCAGCTGCGTGATCAGACCCACGCAGCTCTGGAAGTCCTCGGCCAGATGCGCCTCGCAGTGGCGCTTGAAACCCGCCGGCGACCAGCGCCCGCCCGCCATGCTGAGCGCCGTGTGGCCGCCGGCCGACATGCCGTACACGCCCACCTTGTCCAGCCGCAGCAGGGGCGCAAAACGGGCGTCGGCGGCCACCGCGTCGATGGCGCGCGAGACCTCGGCGGGGCGCTGGCTCCAGCTCTCGGGGCCGGGCCGGCTGGGGTCCTTGTAGTTGTCGGCCTGGTGCTCGGGCAGGGCCACCACGAAGCCGGCCTCCACCAGGGCGCTGGCCAGGTCCGCATGCACCCAGGGCGAGCCGCCCGAGCCATGCGAGATCAGCACCAGCCGCCCATTGCCGGCCACCGGCGCGGCATCCGGCGCCACCTGCAAGCGCATCTGCCGGCCCTTGTCGAGGCGCTGCGGCGCTGCCGCGCTGGGGTAGTAAAGGGTCACCGGGCCATCCTGGCCGGAGGCCGGGATCTGGCTCAGGCCCACCGAGGCGCAGGCCAGGCCGTGCAACAGCGCGCACAGCGGCGCGCCCATCCATCTCTGCCATCGCATCGTTTCCTCCACATCGAGGGCCCCTGCCCTCGGTGCGCGCACGATGCCGGCGCCGCGCCGCCGCGTCTCGCCGAAAGCCGCCATGCGCGCTTTCGGCTGGCCGATTGCAGGAATCGGCCAGCGCCTGCCGGCCATCAGCTCACCAGCAAGCCCTGCTGGCCCGCGCGCAGCCGCAGCATTTCCGCCGCCACGGCCCCAAAGCATTCGCAGGCCCGGGACTCCAGGCCGATGCGGTCGAGCACGCAGAGGTGGCCGCGCCGGTAGCGGATATAGCCCTGCTCCTGCAGCCGGCAGGCCGCCTCGCTGATGCTCTCGCGGCGCACGCCCAGCAGGCCGGCCACCAGCGACTGCGTCATCACCATGTCGCCCGCGGGCACGCGGTCGAAGGTGGCCAGCAGCCAGCGGCTGAGCTGTTGCTCGACCGTGTGGTGGCGGTAGCAGACGGCGGTCTGGCAGATCTGCGTGATGAGGGCCTGCGTGTATTGCAGCAGCACCTGGCGCAACGGGCCGTCGCGCTCGAAGGCCTGCAGCAAGCGCTGCGGCTCCAGGCGGTAGCCATGACCGCCGGACTGCACGATGGCCGAGCTGGGCATGCTGAGCCCGCCCATGAACGCCGACACGCCGACCATGCCCTCGTAGCCCACGCCGCAGGTCTCGGCGCAGTCGCCCGAGGCCAGCGCGCCGTAGAGCGACACCACCGCGGTGGTCGGAAAGTAGACGTGGCGCAGCGGCTGGCCCGCCTCGTAGATGGGCTCGCCCACCAGCATGGGCACCAGCCTCAGGTGCACGCCCAGCGCCTGGCGCTCGGGCTCGGGCAGTGCGGCCAGCAGCTGGTTCTGCAGGAGGCTGTGGGCGGCATGCATGAGCGGCTGCTGGAGCGTCTAGCCCGCGCCTACTTGCCGGCCGTCACTTCGACGCCGATGCCGCGGTAGCCGATGAGCCGGCAGCCCTGGTCGAACATGGGTTCGCCGCTGACGCGGAACTGGCGCCTCGTGCCGGTCGCCGCGTCGACATGGTGAAACAGCATGTCGATGAAGGGCCGGCGTGCCGCGATATTGCCCTGCAGGGCCTGGCGCTCGCCCTCGTCCCAGCCCTCCGCGAGCGCATGGCCGCCCTGCCCGTCCAGACCCGCGACGCGCAGCCCCAGCATCTCCAGCACCGGGCCACAGACCTTGGTGAACTCGCCCGCCTCGTCCTGCTCCCAGTACCAGTCGGAGGCCAGCTCGGTGAGGCTGCGGTAGCGCGCCTCGCTCTCGCGCAGCTCGGCCGTGCGCTCGTGCACCGCCTGCTCCAGGGCCTTGTTGTAGCTTTCCAGCTTGCGGTAAAGCAGGCGCACCTCCAGCATGTTGTGGATGCGGGTCTTCACCTCCACCAGGTCGAAGGGCTTGCTGATGAAGTCCTTGGCGCCGGCCTGCAGGGCGCGCAGCTTGTGCCCCGGCTGGGCGGTCAGCACGATGACGGGCAGGTAGCCGTCGTCGTCATTCGTCTTGAGCCCCTCCATCACGGCGAAGCCGTCCATCAGCGGCATCTGCAGGTCGAGCAGGATCAGGTCGAAGGCCTGGTCGCGATGGAGGGCGCACACCTCGGCCGGGTTCATGGTGGACGCAACCCGGGTGTAGCCCGCATCGGCCAGCAGCCGGCTGAGCAGGCGCACATTGGCAAGCTGATCGTCCACGATCAGGATGCTGGCCTGAAGAATGTCGCGCTTGTCGAGCATCACACGATCTCCTGCAGCAAGGCTTCGCCGGCGCCGTCGCGCGCGCACGCCAGCGCCAGGTCCAGCGTGTCCATGAATTCCTTCACCTTGATCGGCTTGGTGAGATAGCGGAAGAACCCGGCTTCCAGGCCCTTGGCAATATCGCGCGGCATCGCGTTGGCGCTCATCGCGATGACCGGGATATGCGCGGTGGCGGGGTTGTCCAGCAGGATCTTCAGCGCGGTGAGCCCGCTGATGCCGGGCAGGTTGATGTCCATCAGGATGACATCGGGCTGCGCCGAATGCGCAAGCTCGACGCCGCGGCGCCCATCCCTGGCACTGAGCAGGCGCAGGTCGGAGCGGCGCGCCAGCAGGCGTGCCACCAGGGTGAGATTGGCAGGGTTGTCCTCCACGCACAGCACGCTGCGCTGCGGCACGCCCGGCAGTGTCTCGGCGCTGGCATGGGCCGTCGGCGTCGGCAGGGCCTCGACCAACTGCGGCGCTGCGGCGGCCTGCAGCTCGACCCAGAACAGGCTTCCCGCGCCCTCGGTACTTTCGACACCGATGACCCCGCCCATCAATTCAACCAGTTGCTTGCTCACCGCCAGGCCGATGCCGGTGCCCTCCTCGACGCCGCCCTCCTGGCCGAGCCGGTTGAAGGGCTGGAACAGCTGCGCCAGCTTCTCGGCGGAAAGTCCCCCGCCGGTGTCCTGGAACGCGATGCGCACCCGCCCACCGGCGCGGGCGCTGCAACGCACCTCCACGCTGCCGCCGACGCGGTTGTACTTGATGGCGTTGGACAGCAGGTTGACGAACACCTGCTTGACCCGGGTGCGGTCGGCCCTGACGAAGATCGGCGCCTCGGCCGCGATGAAGTTCAGGCGGATGCCGCTCTGGCGCGCCTGCGGCTCGATCATGGCCTGGCAATCGGCGAGCACCTCGTCCAGCAACATCGGCTCCGGCGACAGCGAGAGCTTGCCGGACTCAATCAGCGCGAGGTCCAGGATCTCGTTGATCAGTTCCAGCAGATACCAGCCGGCCTGGAGAATCTGGTCCAGGCTGTCCTGCTGCGCCGGCGTGGGCGAAGGACTGCCGGAATCGATCAGCTGCGCGAACCCCAGGATGGCATTGAGGGGCGAGCGCAGCTCATGGCTCATATTGGAGAGGAACTCCGACTTGGCCAGGTTGGCGCGGTCCGCCGCGGTCTTGGCCTCCTGCAGCGCCAGGTTGGTGTCGCGCAGCGACTGGTCCAGGCGTTCCTGCTCGGCCTCGACGCGCTTGCGCGCCCGGTTGTCCGTGCCGATCAGCAGGTAGCCGATGATGTCGTGCTGCAGGTTGCGCAGCGCCGTGACCGACACCACCGCCGGCAGGCGGGTGCCGTCCTTGCACACATAGGTGAGCTCGTAGATGTCCTCGATGCCGCGCCGGGCCTTGAACACCAGGGCCTCGAAGCCCGGGGCGATGGTGGTGGCGAACTCCGCGCTCAGGGCGCGGGCGCGCTCGACGATTTCCTGGGGGTCCGAAATATCGGCCGGCGTGACGCAGTTCAGCACATCAGCCGGCGCATAACCCAGCATGTGCTGGGCACCTATATTGAAGACCTGGATCACCCCCTGCTCGTCGGTGGCGATGCTGGAGAACTTGGCGCTGTTCAGGATCGCATCCTGCAAGGCGCCGGTCTTCAGCAAGGCCTTGCGGCGGCGCGCTTCGAGCGTGCTGCGAGCGCGCCCCGCGTTCAGGAGCTGAGGCTGGAGCTTTTGCATGTGCGGACCTTCGCTTGGGTCGGTCGGATCCGAACCGCGGACTGCGGGTTTCGGCTGCGCGGCGCCCGGCAAGACCGAGCCGCGACACCAGCCGAGGCAAGCTATGTTCGCTGGGTCACACAGCCGCGGTCTGTGCGGCAGCGTACGAAAACACGGTACCGGAGGCGCTAGCGGGCCCCGCGTATCGCCTTGCCGTCCACGGAACGCGTGATCGGGCAGTTGACGACGATGTTGGTGATCGCCATCGACAGTTCCCCGGACTCCACGGCACTCAGGATCTGCTCCTCGGATTTCAGCTCGCGTGCCAGCGACGGCTTGTGCCAGCGCAGCAGCACCATGCGCCAGAGCGGGCTGTAGGACGCGTCCGCGTTGCCCGGCCCCGTCGGCGCAGGCGCCGACTGGAACACGGTGATCTGTGAATCGTCCACGAACTTGTAGACCCGCTCGACCAGCGACGGCCGGCCCGGCGCCGCGACGGCCTCGGCCAGCCGGGGCACGAGATTGACGCCAAGCGCCTGGGCCATGGTCGGGTCGGAAATGTCGGTGGTGACGTACTCGACCTTGCGCCCGTCCACCCAGGCGAAGTTCAGCGGCAAGGTAACGAGCGGCGTCCGCCCCGGATCGGGCAGGGCCGCGCAGGCGCACAGCAGCGGCGCTGCAAGGGCGGCGATCAAGAAGCGAAGCTGGCGCATGGTTCGATGCTCCCGAAGTCTTGGACGGCCGTCGAATTCCCGGTTCTCGCTGCCCTAGCGCTGCCGCAAGCCATCCAGCTGGGCCACCGCAGCATGCAGCAGGTCTTCGACCATGCCGAGCACGCGACGCCGCTCGGCCGCGATGGGCGCGCGCTGCGCATCGAGCTGGCCCGGGTCGGAGAGCTCGGCGCTCAGCAGCAGATGGAACGGCAGCCTCAGCGGCAAGCCGTCCATCAGGCCGCGCGGCCCGTCCGGCAGGCCGCCGGCGGGCGTGGCCGGGCGGCCGGTCAGGTCGATCATGGTGCCGACCATGCGCTGCACACGCCCCTCGGCGCTGCGCTCGATGGCGCGGCCGCGGGAATGCATCACGCGGTAGCCCGAGCCATTGCTGCGCAGGCGGAACGTGGCCTCGTAGCCGGGCTGGGCGCCGCGCGCATGTGCGCGCATCGCCGCCAGCATCATTTCAAGGTCATCGGGGTGGACGCGGCAGCGCCAGAAATGCGCGCTGTCGGCGCCATGCGGCGCCGGAAATCCCAGCCGCTGCTTCCACTGCGGCGAGTGATGGACGGTCTCGAGTTCGGGGCGCAGATCCCAGACCCCGAGCTCGCCCGCTTCGATCGCCTGGCGCCAACGAAAGTCCATCGATTGCTGCATGTCCATGGCAGCGATTGTCATCGCAGTGCCGCCAGCCGTTGCCGCCGGAACTCGCTCGGGGTCAGACCCGTCGCCGCCTTGAAGGCTCGGTTGAAGGGGCCGATGGACTGGAACCCCGCCTCCAGCGCAATGCTCAGCACCGGCTGCTCGCGGCACGCCGGGTCGGCCAGCGCGGCCGAGGCGGCCTCGAGGCGCAGGCCGTTGACGAAGGCATTGAAGTTGCGATGGCCCAGCTGCTGGTTGATGAGGCGGCGCAGGCGGTATTCGGGCAGGCCCAGGCGCGCGGCCAGGCTGGCCAGGCTCAAGTCCTCGGCCTGGTAGAGGCGCTCGGCGCGCACGCGGGCCTGCAGCGCCAGGGCCTGGGCGCGCTCGGCCATGTCGACCTCGGCGACCTCAGCGACCTCGGCGGGGGCAGCGGGCGCATCAGCTGGGCCGCCCGGCGGCGCGGCCGGCGGCGGCAGCAGCTCGAGCGGGCGCAGGCCCAGCAGCGCGCTGGCCAGGGCCGCCAGTATCAGCAGCAGCCAGGCCGCATCCAGCAGCGCCGCCGCGCCCGACAGCCGGCCCTGCGGCGAGGCCTGGCGCAGCGCCAGCATCGTCAGGGCATACAAGCCGCCCGCCACCACCACGAAGACGCGCAAGCGGCGCCGGCGCTCGACCAGATCGCCACGCCAATGCGCCGCCGCGGCAGCGGCCGACAGCGCGGTGAACACCAGCGGCATGGCGCGCTGCAGGCCGTGCGTATAGGGCAGCAGGGGCGAGGCGGCCCCGCTGGCGGCGAGCAGGCAGTTCAGTAGGCTCACGCCCGCGGCGCCGCACCAGAGCAGCACATGCAGGGGCCGCAGCCGGAATTCGTCGTTGAAGAGGGTCTGCACAAACACCCAGAACAGCACCGCATTGCCCACCGAGACGGCGATCAGCGGCGCCTGCCAGCGCAGGCTCACCTCGGCCTCGAACAGCGGCGTGGAGCTGATGAGCTGCACGCCCAGGCCCAGGCACAGCAGGGCGGCCGCGCGCGCCGCCGCCAGGTCGGGGCGGGCGTGCAGCAGGCGCGCGCCCAGCAGGGTGAGCAGGGCCAGCGCCGCGCCGCGCAGGGCGGCATCGATGAGGGCAAGCGGGAGGGCGTCGGCGGGCATGGCGGCCGCAAGATAGCATGCGGGCCATGCCTCACCACACCACCACCCAACGCCTCGTCCTCGGCTGCATGGGCCTGGGCGGCGGCTGGGACGCCAATCCCATCGGCGAAGCCGACATCGCGCGCGCCCATGCCGCCGTGGAAGCCGCGCTCGATGCCGGCATCCGCCGCTTCGACCATGCCGACATCTACACCCTGGGCAAGGCCGAGCAATGCTTTGGCGAGCTGTTCCGCCGCCAGCCGGCGCTGCGCGGGCGCCTGCAGCTGCAGAGCAAGTGCGGCATCCGCTTTGCCGATGCCGGCGCGCCCAAGCGCTACGACCTGAGTGCGGCGCACATCCTGGCCAGCGTGGACGCCAGCCTGGCGCGCCTGCACACCGATCACCTCGAGCTGCTGATGCTGCACCGGCCCGATCCGCTGCTGGAGGCAGACGAGCTGGCCGAGGCCTGGCAGCGCCTCAAGGCCAGCGGCAAGGTGGGCCGGCTGGGGGTGTCGAACATGCATGGGGCGCAGATGCGCGCGATCGAGCGCGCCATCGGTACGCCGCTGGCGGCCAACCAGCTCGAGATGAGCCTGCTCAAGCGCGACTGGCTGGACAGCGGCGCCTGCTTCAACGACGCCCAGGCGCCGGCCGCTGCGTCTGCCTGGGGCGACACCCTGGCGCATTGCCAGCTGCAGGGTGTGGAGCTGCAGGCCTGGGGGGCGCTGGCGCGCGGCTGGTACAGCGGCGCCGCGCCGGGCCATGCGCCGGCCGCCGTGCATGCCACGGCCGGCCTGGTGCGCAAGCTTGCCGAGGAACTTGCCACCAGCCCCGAGGCGGTGGTGCTGGCCTGGCTGCTGCGCCACCCGGCGCGCATCAGCGCGGTGATCGGCAGCAGCGACCCGGCGCGCATCCGTGCCTGCACCCAGGCGCAAGACCTGACCCTGAGCCGCGAACATTGGTACCGGCTTTACGAAAGTGCCCGCGGGCAGGAACTGCCCTGAACCCTGAGCCCCCAGCCATGAACTTGTTGATCAAGACAGTGCCGGCCCGGTTGGCCGCCGTAATGGCCGCCGTAATGGCCGCCTTCCTGGCCGCCTGCGCCCAGGCCCCGCTTCAAAGCATTGACGACCAGGCCTGGGTGCAGGCCGCGGCCGGCGGTTGGATGGTGCGCGCCAACACCGCCGCGGCCAGCTGCCCCACCCTCAGCTGGGAGGGCGGCGCGCTGCCGATGCGCCTGCGCGCCGGGCCCGCCAGCGTGCCGGCCAGCCAGGCGGGCGCCAAGCCTGCGGTGTTCACGCAGCGCAGCTGCGAACTGGAGCTGCCCGCGGGCGCGCGCCAGCTGCGCGTGGGTGGCCTGGAGCTGGCCGCCCCGGTGGTCGAGCCGCGCCGCCTGCTGCTGCTGGGCGACACCGGCTGCCGCATGAAGGCCTCCGAAAACGCTTTTCAGGACTGCAACGACCCCGCCGCCTGGCCCTATGCGGCGGTGGTGCGCCGGGCCGCCGCGATGCAGCCCGAGCTGGTGATCCATGTGGGCGACATGCATTACCGCGAAAGCCCCTGCCCCGCCGACCGCGCCGGCTGTGCCGGCAGCCCCTGGGGCTATGGCGACGATACCTGGCAGGCCGATTTCTTTGCGCCCTCGGCGCCCTTGCTGAAGGTCGCCCCCTGGGTGATGGTGCGGGGCAATCACGAGAGCTGCGCGCGTGCCGGCCTGGGCTGGTTCCGCTATCTCGATGCCCATGCCTGGCAGGGCCCCGAGGCCTGCGAGGACTTCACCGCGCCGTTCGCGCTGCCGCTGGATTCCCAGACCCAGCTGATCGTGTTCGACTCCTCGGCGGTCGTGAACCGCGCCTACCCGTCAGGTGACGCGGCCCTGCAGCGCTACCAGGCGCAGCTGCGCCAGGTCGAGCAGCTGAGCGCCGCGCGCCCGCACAACTTCCTGCTGCACCACCACCCGGTGCTGGGCTTCAGCAGCAGCGCCGATGGCACCCCCCGGCCGGGCTCAGCGGGCCTGCGCTCGGCCATGGCCGGCCTGCATCCGCAGCGCTATTACCCGCCCGGCGTGAACCTGGTGATGAACGGGCACGAGCACCTGTTCGAGGCCATCGGCTTTGCCAGCGATCATCCCGGCACCCTGGTGCTGGGCAACTCCGGCTCGGCGAATGGCTGGACGGTGGACGAGGCCAAGGCCTTGCAGGCGCAGCCCGCGCCAGGCGCGGTGGTGCAGAGCGTGGCCACCTATGGCGGCTATGGCTTTGCCACCCTGGACCGGCAGGGCGAGGGCTGGCTGCTCACCGAATGGAGCGTGGACGGCAAGGCGCTGAAGCGCTGCGACATCGTGGGGAGCAAGGCGAGTTGCCGAGACGTGCCTTGAGAGGTGGGCAGGATTTCGGCCCGCGCGAGTGGTCGGAGCTGAGTCCTCGTTTTTTTAGATCCCCGTAGGCGACGTGGGACGACAGGCAGCTTGGCAGGGCGGATTCAATCGGTCGACGCAACACACTAGGGGCCGATCAGGCCGAAGGAGTGTTGGACATGAGGCAGCGACCGCGGATCTACTACTCGGATAGCCAGAAGGCGCTG